>NZ_JBFAIA010000018.1:0-87065 GCF_040654455.1 Nonomuraea sp. NPDC050691 | reverse complement strand
TGTTGGCCGAGGCGCGCAGGGGGGCGAGCTGCCTGGCCAGGCCCTCGGCGCGCAGGTAGTCGAGCTGGTCGGCGTCGCCGAGCCGGGTCTTGGACTCCTTGCCGGTGTGGTCGATCTTGACCATGTGGAACCCGTCGGGCTGCACGTCCAGCCGCAGGGTGCTCTTCTCCTCGACCGCGCCGGTGCTGCCGGACAGGTCGAGCACCGTGACGCCCTGGATGGCGTCGGTGCCGAGCTGCGAGTCGTGCGGCACGTGCCCGCCGTCCACGATGAGCACGTGGTACGGCAGCGTGTCGCCGGCCGAGCCGGGCCGGAACCGGGCGCGCTCCTTCAGCTCGTTGCCCACGAGGCGGTCCAGCTCGCTGAGGTTCTCGGCCATGAGGCGGACCGGGCCCGCGGCGTCCACCTGGTCGGGGTGCAGCGCGTGCGGCAGCCACTTGACCCACTCCCAGTGCGCCATCCACTCCTCGTCGGCGCAGATCATGATGCGCAGGTCGTCCGGCGAGTGGAACACCGCCATCTGGGCGACCATGGCCCGCACCATGTCGCGCGCGGCGACCGGGTCGCCGGTGATCTTGATCCGGGCGAACGAGCCGAGGGCGACGGCCACGGGCAGCCGCGACACCGTGGCGTGCGCCCGCACGAACCTGCGCAGCGCGCCGGCCGACAGGGCGTCGAGGTCCTCGATGGGCTTGGAGTCCGGCGGGATGAGCTGGATGGCCAGCTTCTGCACGCCCGTGCCGAGCCGTACCGTGCTGAAGTCGTCGTCGCGGGGGCGGCGCTCCCACAGGCGCGGGCCCATCGCGATCCACCACAGCGCGTCGGGCTCGGGGCCGCTCCACTCCAGCGCCTCGCGCTGCTGCTTGGCGGCCCGCCTGACCTTGGTGCGCACCTGCGACAGGTAGCGGTAGAAGTCGCGGCGGGAGCCGTTGAGCCGGTACTTGCGCTCGCCGGCCTGCCGGCCCATCTGGCCGATCGTCATGCCGACCATGGACACCGCGAACATGCCGCTCGCCACGTACATGATGGGGTTGGAGTTGCCCCCCGCCGTGAACATCAGCGCCATCGCGGCGCCGCCCGCCAGCATGGGCAGGTACGTGAGCACGATCATGAACCCCTGCCCCTGCACCTCCGGGATCTCCGGCGGCGACTCCAGCAGGATCTCTCCGCGGGGTGGTTTGGGGCTCGGGCGCCGCTCGGGACGCCGGACTACGACGATGCTCACCGTGGGACGGTCCTCCGTATCGGTTGGTGCCCTTCTTACCAGAAGGGACCCAGTATGTTCTCTGTTGTCCATGGCGTTCGTGGGACGGAGTGACGACACATGGGACCTATGGTCCATGGACCGGCCGTATCGGGGCCGATCCCGCACGGCCCGCCGGCGGGGCCTCCCGGCCCACCCGGGCCGCCGTATCCACCTGGGCCCCCGCACCTGCCGGGACCGCCACAGGGGCCCTTCCAGGGGCCGATCAGGCAGGGCGCGCTCGCGCAGGTGCCCGTGCCGCTGCCCGCGCTGTGCCACGTGACGATCGTGGGGCCGAAGAAGAAGGCCGACCTGGCGCTGCCCGCCGACATCCCCCTCCCGCACGTGCTGCCGAACCTGCTGCGCGCGCTCGACGAGGTGGGCGGCGAGGCGGCGGCGGCCCCCGGCTGGACCCTCCAGCGGCTCGGCGGCGCCCCCCTCGACCTCGGCCAGAGTCTCGGCGAGCTCGGCATCCTCGACGGCGAGGTGCTCTACCTGCGCCCGCGGGAGGCGATCCTGCCGCCCGCCCTGTTCGACGACGTGGCCGACGTGGTGGCGACCGGCGTGAAGAACGCCGCCGGCCCGTGGTCCAACCGGCACACCAGGCTCGCGGGCGCCACCGGCGCCCTCGGCGTGCTGGTCTTCGGCGCGATCGCGCTCATGACCTCGGGCGCGCCGGCGCTGGTCGTCACGGTGGTCGCCGGGCTGCTCGCCGTCGTGCTGCTCGCGACGGGCGCGGCCCTGTCCAGGGCGGTCGGCGACTCGCTCGCGGGCGCGCTCATCGGCCACGCCGCGCTGCCGTACGGCTTCATCGCCGGCCTGTTCGCCCCGGCGAGCGGGGGCGTGCTGGCGAGCATCGGCGCGCCGCACGCGCTGGCCGCGTTCGCCTGCACCGCGCTGGTCGCGACGATCGGCGGCGTGCTCATCTCGGACGGCGTGCCGGGCTTCCTCGGCACGTCCATCGCCTCGGCCGCCGGGGCCATCGGCGCGGCCGTGATCATGGTGTTCGCCGCGCCGCCCGCGGGCGTGGCCGCGGTGGAGATCTCGGTGCTGCTGGCGCTCAGCCCGCTCATCCCGACGCTGTCGTTCCGGCTGGCCAAGGTGCCCCTGCCGGCGATGCCCACCACGGCCGAGGAACTGCGCAGCGACAACCAGCGTCTGGACAGCACGGCGATCCAGGAGCGGACCGCCGTCGCCCAGCGCTACGCGACCGGTATGATCATCGCCGTCGCGCTGATGTCGCTGGTCACGATGGCGCTGCTCTCCACGGACGACGGCTGGATCGCCGACCTGATGATCGGCACGCTCGGCCTGACGCTGATCATGCGGGCCCGGATCTTCCGCGGGGTCCGGCAGCGGCTGTGGCTCATCATGACGGGCCTGACCGCCTTCGGCGTACTCGCCTTCACGCTCGGCTCCGGCTCGGGCGTGATCGGGGCGGTGGCCGTGGCGATCGGCGCGCTGTGGCTGGGGCTGATGACCGTCGGGATCGGCCTGTGGCTGCCCTCGGGCAAGCCGTCGCCGTTCTGGGGGCGCGCGGGCGACATCCTGGACGTCGTGCTCATCGTGGAGCTTTTCCCGCTCGCGCTGGGGGTCCTGGAGGTCTATTCCTGGGTGCGCGGATTGTCCGGCTGATAGGTTGCTGCGCGATTTAACTGTGATGCGAAGGTGGAGCGGTAATGCAGGAATTCGGAGACTTCGCGAACATCGACATCGACAAGCTGCTCAAAGGGGCTGACGAGCAGTTCGCCCGGATCGAGGAGCTCCAGAAGTCCATGTCCACCATCGTCGGCCGCGCGCAGGACGACGACGGGCTGGTGACCGTGGAGTACGGCAGCGAGGGGTTGCGCGAGCTCCAGCTCCACCCCAAGGCGATGCGGCTGTCCTCGGGCGAGCTGGCCGACCTCATCAAGGTGGTGTTCCGGGACGCGGCCGCCGACCTGCAGACCCAGGTCAGCGGCGCCATGTCGGAGACGTTCGGCGAGGACGACAACCCGATGAAGTACGTCAACAACCCCGACGAGGCGCTCAACAAGATCAAGGAGGCGGAGGCGGCGTACAACCGGACGTTCGAGGACGTCATGGGCGAGCTCGACCGCATCCGCCGCCGCCTCGACCTCTGACCGCCGCCCCGGCCTCTGACCCGCCGGCTTCCGGCCGGGGCATTGAGGCCTGTACGCGGGGCTGAGGCCGCCGCCGCGGGCCGGCGGCCTCAGGCGTCGCCGAGCGGCTTGCCCTTCTTGTCCGTCGTGGGCAGGTCGGGGATGTATACCTGCTCAAACTGGGGCACGCCAGTGGTGGGGTGCGAGGCCTTCTGCAGGGCTGTCATTCCCTTCTGCGCGAACATGACCTGTATCCCAGCCGAGAGGGCCGCCGATTTGGCGAAGAGCAACGCATAGTTGCTCACGATGCCCTTCAGAGCCATGACCAGCGCATTTCCCGAGGCTACGGTGCTGGCCTCCGTGGCCACGGCAGCCGGGCCCAGAAACTTGCCCATGTTGTTGAGTACGGCCAGCCCCAGAATGATCGTCGCGCTCGAGGCGCACGCGACGGCCATCTCCATCGACTGGCTCGCGAGGTGACCCATGATGTCCGACAGAGCGTCAAAAATGATCTTGACATCGTGGGCGTCTTTCGTGAACTTCTTCGCCGCCTCCTCGGCCGCGTCACGCCCCATCTTCTTCCACTCGTCCTCGCTGATGCTGCGGAACGCGGCCTCCAGGGCGGAGGCGGCCTCGACGACCTCCCGACCCAACTGCTCCATACTCTCCTTGCCGCCCGCGATGTCGCTCGGGCTCGAGAGCACCGTGCCGACCATCAAACCGGTCATCCCAGCAAACTGGGACAGGAACGGGTTGGTGGCCAGGCGCGCCGCTGCGAAGCACTCAGCGATCGCGGTGGTGAAGAGAAGCGTTCCAGCGTCGTAGGCGTCCATGTCCGTCTCAGTTCACTTGTTCTTCACGTGGCTGGCGTCATCGGCTTCGCGCACGGTTGTGGCACCGGTCTTCAGCTGCTCCCGCCAGACTTCAAGCTGCTTCTTCGCGCTCTTCAGGTAGTCAGCCGCGGCGGAGCGGGCGCCGTCGTAGGCCTTGCCATAGGTGAAATGCCCCACCACGCCGAAGCCGGGGTACCCGACGCCGCTGCTTCGTGCCTTCTGCTCGGCCTGGCCCATCCTGTCGCCCGGCGTGTCTCCCTTGCCGTCCGCGGTGGGGGCCACCTTCTTGCCGAGGTTGTCCATGCTGTCGGGGGCGGCGTTGCGCCAGCCGCCGCTGACGCTGCCCTCGGCGAGGATCTGCGCCCGGCTTTTCTTGGGCTCCTTGCCGGCGCCGCCGTCGCCGCCACCACGGCCGCCACCGGTCCCGCCACCGCCGCTGCCGCCACCTGTGCCGCCGCCGGGAAGGCCGCCGGTCCCGCCACCGCCCGCACCGGTGTCGCCGCCGGTGCCCGGAGGCGTACCGGTGCCGTCGCCGCCGCCCCCGCCACCTGTGCCGCCGCCGGGAAGGCCGCCCAGTCCGCCGCCGGTGGGGTCTTCGATGCCCGGAGTCGTACCGGTGCCGTCGCCGGTCCCCGTGCCGGTACCGGTGCCTGTGCCGTCGCCGGTGCCCGGAGGCGTAACTGTGCCGTCGCCGGCGCCCGGAGGCGTGCCCGTGCCCGTCCCGTCTCCGGGGCCTGTGCCGGTCCCGTCTCCGGTTCCAGTACCGGTCCCGTCTCCGGTGCCCGTGCCAGTACCGGTGCCGGTTCCGTCGCCCGTACCCGTACCCGTGCCGGTCCCGTCGCCCGTGCCGGTCCCGGCGCCGGTTCCGTCTCCCGTACCGGTTCCGTCCCCGGTGCCCGTGCCCGTGCCCGTGCCCGTGCCGTCACCGGTCCCGGTGCCCGGGTCGCCGTTCCCAGGATCAGCGGTACCCGGGTCACCCGTGCCCCCGGAGCCGTCCTGCCCGGAATCGCCCTGGTTGTTGTCGCCTGAGCCGTCGCCCTGCGAGCCGTCGTTCTGCCCGTTCGAGTCGCCCTGGTCGTCGCCGGTGCCGTTCCCGTCGCCGTCCTTGCCGTCGGAGGCCTCGGGGTCGGTGGCCTCCTCCACGGGTTCGTCCGGGCCGTCGGGGTCCAGCGGGTCCACGGCCTGGTTGTCGTCCGTTCCGAGGTCCGGGTCGTCCTGCTGGGCGTCGGACGGCTCCCACTGCGGGTCGCCCTCCGCGGCCTGCGGGTCCACCATGCCGGGCTCCGTGTCCACCGGCTCGTCGCCGCCGCCCTGGGACTCACCCTGGCCACCGCCGTCGTCCAGGCCGGCGCCGTCCCGGCTGCCGTCGTCCCCGCTGCCGTCGTCTCCGCGGCCGTCGCCCGGGCCGCCGCTGTCGTCGCGCCCGCCGTCACGTCCGCTGGTGTCGTCGGAAAGTCCTGCGGTGTCGTCACGTCCCGCGGTGTCGTCGCGGCCGCCGGTGTCGCCCTGCAGGGCGGTCCGGTCGGTGAAGACGACCTCCAGGTTCGCGTCGGGCCCGTTGACGCCCCACGCGATCCCGTCGTCAGCCGTGCCCGCCTCGCCCTCCGGCACGCCGTACCTGCCGTCGTCGCCTCCGGGGCCGCCGTGGTCACCGATGTGTCCGTCATGATCGCCGTGTCCGTCATGGCCGCTGTGACCGTCATGGCCCCCGTGGCCGCCATGGTCCCCGTGGTGCCCGGGACCGTCATGGCCGCCGGGCCAGTCGTGGCGTCCCGGCTCGCCGTGGCCATCAGGCCGGCCGTGCGGGTCGGGCTCGCCAGGCGCGATCCCGGCCACGCCGACTGGTGCGCTGCTCCAGTTGAGCAGGCTCTCGATGCTCGGTCGTTCCTCGCCCGTGACCTCGGTCACCGATGCCCCTCCAACCACGCTGGTCATACACCCGAAACGCGCGAAAAGCCTAGCCGTGTGATCGGCGAACCGTACAGGCAACAACCTTTACCTCGTACGGCCACCAACGCCTCTTTCGGGCAGTCAGAAAAACGCACTGCGTCTACCAGGGCGTTTACCGATAAGTCGCTTTCCCGTGATCTTTCCGTTATGTTAAGTCTCTGTTATTTCTGGGGCGCGTGGTGGCTAACATGCCCTTTGATGATGTTTGCGGGGATCACCGGGTCGCGCGACCCGTGGTGCCGCGAGCCAGACACGCCCTGCTGACATGGAGGTCCAATGGCAGAACCAACAGGTGTCGATGCGGCTCTGTCCGCTCACGCCGCCACGTCCTTGGTGAAGGCGGCCGGCTACTGCCAGAACACCGCTCAGTACATCGAAGGCATGCGCCAGCGCGTCGCGGGCATCAAGGCCGAGATCATGACGAAGTGGGAAGGCGACGCGGCCAGGGCCTTCGGCGGCGCGCTCGATCAATGGGACGTCGAGTTCAAGCAGGTCCGACAGATCCTCGAGAGCATCTACGACAAGCTCAACATCAACGCCAAGGTGTACTCGGAGGCCAACGACCACAACATGGACCTCGCCCGTGGCCTCGTCAACGCCGGTGAGGGCGGCCGTATCGACACTCTCATCAACTCGAGCAACCGCAACTAGCCGAGCGTCCGACCAAGAACGGAGATCAACATGCCGGTTCCCGACGACCGCGTACGCGTACATTACGAAAGCATGGACCTCGCCTACGAGGACCTGAAGAAGGTCATCACCGAGCTGGACAGGGCTACGGACGACCTCTACGCGGACCTCCAGAAGGAGCTCGGCGCGGTCTGGGAGGGCGAGGCCCAGAAGTGGTTCGAGCAGAAGCGCGCCGAGTGGAACAAGCTTGAGGTGCAGATGGGCGAGCAGCTCTTCAAGGCCGCTACCGTCGTCAAGGTCGCCAACGGCAACTACCAGACCGCTGAGCGGAAGAACATCCAGATCTGGGCCGACTGACGCCACACGCGGCAGCCGTACTCTCTCTCGGTCATCGCGTGGCGCGGTGGCCGAGTTCGCTCGTCTAGGGGGTTGGGATGACCCAGAAGGACGCGATGGACGGGGGCACCGACCCCCTGTACGTCGATCCTGATCTCTTCGATGGCGGCGGGGCACGTGAGCACTCGCCCTCCACGATGCGGAAGATCGCCCAGGAGCTGAGGACCGCTGTCAGCGCCCTGGAGGGAACGGGCTCGGCAGGGGGGCAGGCGACCGGCTCGGTCAAGGCCCTCCACGACCACTGCCAGCTCACCGAGGCGCAGATCGGCACCTGGCACGACGCCAGCGCCTTCGCGTCCACGGTCGGCAAGAACAGCGGCGCGCAGAAGTTCGCCGACGTGTACGCGGCGTACATCCAGGCACTCAAGGACGTCATCGACGCCATCGAGGCGAACGCCGCCAACCATGCCGCCGCAGACGTCGCCAGCGAAGGCGGTAAGTGATGGCCGAGCGCAAGACGGGCCGGCAGGTCGTCGTCATCCTGTCCTTCGACAAGATGCCGGAGGGTGGCACGGTCAACGCGTCCAAGGACGAGATCCTGCAGATGCTGCACAAGACGCAGCCGTCGCAGATCCAGGACGCGGGCCTCGCGTACGAGAAAGCGGCCAGCGCCGTCGAGAGCAGCATGAAGACGCTGGAGGAGCACGCCGGCAAGATCCTCCAGGTCTGGAAGGGCGCCGACGCCACCAAGGCCAAGAACGCCATCCAGATGATGCACGCCACCGGCGGCGAGCTGGCCACCAAGCTGGAGATGATGGGCTCGGCGCTGCGCCAGTACGCCGGCTACATCCCCGAGACCATCTCCAAGGTCGAGGCCGTCAAGGCCGAGTCCGAGGGCGACTCGGGTGGCACCTACGGCGACCCGGAGACCAAGGCCGCGGCCGACGCCGCGACCAAGAAGGCCGCCGAGGACCGCCAGGCCCAGCAGGCCATGCGTGAGCTCAACAAGAAGATCGTCGACCTGTACACCCTTCAGGTGCCCCACGACGTCTCCTACGAGCTGCCCGCCGTGGCGATCCCCGGCGGGCCCGGCACGTACAACACGGCCGACTACCCGACGGGCGTCGGCGGGATCAACGGCGGCGGCAACGGCGGTTCGGGCGGTTCGGGCGGCTCCGGCTACGGGCCCGGCGGGTCCACGGGCACCGGGGGCAGCGGGCACTCGGGCGGTTCGGGCGGCACCGGTGGCACCGGCACCGGCACCGGCCACACGGGCGGCTCCGGCGACCCCGGCGGTTCGACGGGCGGCAAGGACGGGTCCGGCGGCTCCGACGGCTCGGGCGGCACGGGTGGCAAGGACGGCTCCGACGGCGGCAAGGGGACGGGCACCGGCGACGGCTCCACCGACGGCCAGACCCCCGGCGGTCCGAACGGCCAGACCCCGGGCGGCCCCGGCGACCCGAACGGGCAGACCCCCGGCACGCAGGACCCGGGCTCCAGCTCCGGCAGCAGGGACGGCACCGCCCCGCCGGTCATCGGCGGCCACGACACGCCGTCGCGCCAGACGGAGATGGAGAGCTACCAGCCGCCGAACACGCTGACCACGCCCACCCCCACCACCGGCTGGTCGCCGACGACCACGACGTACTCCAACCCGTTCACCACCCCCACCACCATGGTCACGCCCGTGAGCCCGGTCAGCCCCACGGGCGGCACGCCGTACGTGCCCTCGGTGCTCGGCAGCCCCCACGGCGGCGCGGGCTCGATGGCGGGAGAGGCGCTCCCGGCCGGCTCCGTGCGCGGGTCCGCGGCCTCTTCGACCGGCATGCCCGTCGCGCCGCTGCTGGGCGGTGGCGGGGCCGGCCAGGACGGGGAGGAGCTTCCCCGGAACTACTACCTTCCGCAGGACTGGGACGTCGCGGGAGGATCTGACGTGACCAATGCGGTTCTCGGCACGCAGGAGCAGATGTAGGGGAAATGACGAACTCGGCGAACGGATCGAACGGCGCTAACGCGCTCAACGCCCTGAACCAGAACGGCGCCCTCAACGGGCTGACGGCCGGGGCGGCGTCGCACGTCTCGTTCACCGAGGGGAAGCTCAACAGCACCGGCAAGCGGCTCGACGAGCAGAACGAGACGCTGACGAGACTGGACGGCAAGAGCAGTGCCCTGGGCGTGCCCTGGCCGTCCTTCGCCGTGATCGGCATGGGCGTCAACAAGCTGCACGAGAAGGCGATCGCGAGCCAGCGTGAGGCGATGAAGCTGGCTCAGGACTCCCTGGACAGCTGGAAGAAGGCGCTCCACGACTCCGACGCCAACTACAGCGCTGCCGGTGCCAACACCATGGATCAGATCGGCAACGGCCTGGGCGACATGGGGGGACTCGGCGACCTGGGAGGCCTGAAGAACCTCGGCAATCCAGGCGGGCTGGGTGATCTCGGCGGGAAGGGGCTGCCCGACCTCGATGGCGACGGCGTCCCCGACGTGGACGTCAACGGGGACGGCATCCCGGACAAGGACCTGAACGGGGACGGCATCCCTGACGTCGACCTGAACGGCGACGGCGTCCCCGACGTCGACGTCAACGGGGACGGCATCCCGGACAAGGACCTCAACGGGGACGGCATCCCCGACGTCGACCTGAACGGCGACGGCATCCCCGACTCGCCGAGGACCCTGCCCAAGCCCGACCTCCCCAAGATGCCCAGCACCGACCTGCCGAAGATGCCCGGCGCCGACGGTCTGGGCGGGGTCGACACCAAGGTGCCCGACATCAGTTCGGCGCTCAACGGCCCGCGGATGCCCGACATGTCCGGTCTCAACACCAAGGTCCCGACGGGCACGGAGCTCTCCGACTACCAGCCGCCCCAGTTGAGAACGCCCGACATGAACTCCCTGACCGCCGACCCGAACGGGGTCGGGAGGACCGTCAACCCCGTCCAGACCACCACCGGGCCGGGAACCGGTGGAGGCACGGTCAGCGGCGGAGGAGCGAACGCGGGCGCACTGCAGGCCGGACTGCGCTCCGCGACGGCGGGCCTGACGAACAGCGGTATGCCGATGGCGCCGTTCATGCCCATGGGCGGCGCGGGGCAGACCGGCGACCAGTCCCGCGAGGGTGACGACCAGTACGGGCTCCGCGCGGAGGAGAGCGTCTGGGGCGGCGACGAACCCACGGCGCCCAGCACGATCGGGGTGGACACCTAAATGGCCGACGAGAGAATCATGGCCGCCGCCATCGCCACGGCGACGGCGGCGGCGGGCCTCATCGGCGGCAGATGGCCCTGGTACGTGGTCGCCCTCATGGGCACGTGCTACGGCCACATCACCGGGATGGGGCAGTCGACCGGTCTGTGGAAGACCCAGGACCACCAGGGCCAGATCACCGAGATCGACGAGCTCGTGACGGAGATGGCCGGCTTCAAGAAGCGCCTCAAGGAAGAGGGTAAGTGGGAGGGCTCCGCCTGGGAGACCTTCGAGGGCGTCTACGAGACGTTCAAGAAGGGCGTCGAGGAGCTCGCCAAGCTGCGCAACGCCAACGGCGACGGGGTGGGGGAGACCCAGAAGGCGTTCAGCTTCCTCGGGACGCTGTTCGGTGCCGTCGCGGTAGGCATGCTGATCTTCGCCATCCGCAAGCGCATCATGAGCTTCCTGCACCCGGCCGCCGCGGTCGCCGCCGAGGGGGAGTCCATCGCGCAGGGCGCCACGACCACCAACGCGGTGAAGACCGCCGCCCGCAAGCAGCTCATGCTTCTCGGTGGCCTCGGCACCCTCCTCTACATGGCCGTCCAGCAGACCGAGATGACCGGCAAGCTCTTCCCCATGATGAAGGCGGGCCTGCCGACGGAGATGAGCGCCATGAAGTCCGGCAGTGGCATGCCGCCGTTCTCCAACACCGCGCTCCAGTACGACGAGACCCTCGGCCTCTCCCAGAAGATGGACGACCCGAGCAAGACCATGAAGATCTAGGACTTCGCCTCGTGACCGCGTCCGGGCGGCCGGTGTCCCCGGCCGCCCCTGGCGGGGCTCAGTCGTCCAGCGGGATGCGCAGGATCTGACCCGGCTTCAGCTTTCCGGGGTCCGGCCCGATGAGGTCCCTGTTGGCGGCGTAGATCTCGCGCCAGCGCTCCGGGTCGCCGTACACCTTCTGCGCGATGTCGTACAGGGACCCGTTGACCGGCCAGTAGCCGACCTTGTCCACCTGGTCCCGCGGCGGCTGGGCCATCGTGTGCGCGCCGGTGCTGGGCTGCTGCCACTGCGGCAGTTCCTCAGGCTTCTCCGTGGTGTGCAGGGGCCGCCACACGCGGAAGACCGCCGTCGGGATGGCCTGCCAGAACGTCTTGTGGCCGTTGCCCCTGCCCCCGCCGATCGTCGGCAGCTTCTTCTTGAGCGCCTCGTACGCCGGGTTCCGCATCGCGACGAAACCGCCGAACGCCTCGCCGGACTCGACCACGGCCTGGCCCGACTTGGTCAGGGGCGCCGTGAAGGACCCGGCCGTGCCGCCACTGGCGAAGCCCTTGGTGCTGAGGCCCGTGAGGGGCGCGAAGGTGGCGGCCAGGGTGGCGCCCGTGGTGATGCGGGCGGCCTGGGCGAACGTCAGCGGGTCGAGGTTGAAGATGCTGTTGCCCTGCATGCCCTGGGAGAGCATCTGGGAGCCGACGACGCCGGTGTAGACCCAGCCGGAGGTCTTCGCGAAGCTGGAGAAGCTCGTCTTGCCGACCCGCTCGGCGTACCCCGCGTACTTGGTGAACTTGGCGAGCTCCACCTCGGTCCTGCTCAGCGTGGCCGTGGCTTTCAGCGAGCCCAGCTTGGCCGCTCCCGGCATACGCAGGAGGCGGCCCACGACGGGCAGGTTGCGCAGCGCCAGGGCGCAGGTGCGCAGCATCGACATGAATCTGATCAGAACCTGGACGGCCATGCCGACCAGACGGGTGGTGCGCAGGTACGCGGCGTAGGTGGCGAACTGGGCGGCGAGGACGCCGCCCCACATGCGGGCCGCCCACCTGAGGGCCATGAAGAAGCCGGCCCAGATGGCCGCGGCCTTGAGCAGCTCGATCAGGGCCTTCCTGGTCATCGCCGCGGCGTCCGCCACCGCCCGCAGGATGCTGGCGATGCCGGTCGCGCTGGTCGCGACCGCCTGGCGGTTCTCCTGCTTGACGACCTCGCCCCAGACCTTGCGGAACTCGTCGGCGGCCTTGCCCTTCCACTCCTTGACGATCCGGTCCATGTAGCCGTCACTCTGGCCCTGGGCCCGGGTGTCGAGGACAGCGAAGATCTTGCCGAGCTTCTCCGCCATGCGCTCGTGCGCGTTGGCCGCGTCCCGCAGCCGTTGCTCGGAGTCGTCGGCGCCGACCACCGCGGGGATGGCGTGCCACATCGCCTTGATCGTGGCGATCAGGGGCTCAGGATTGAGGATCGAGCCGAAGTCGACGGCGAAGGGCCAGTGGGTCCAGTTCCACTGCAGCGGGTTGATGTGGCCGTCGCTCATTGCCCCGCCTTGCCCTGGCTGGCCTGCTCGGCCAGCTTGTAGTTGTACGCCGACGCCTCGAGGGACTCGGACATCCACTCCAGCGCGGCGTACAGGTCGTTCATGTAGTCGACGACAGACTCGTACCGCTTGTCCCGGTAGTTCATCTCCTGCGTGCCGTCGACGTAGGCGGCGGCCAGCTCGTCGGCCTGGGGTGCGGCGGAGAAGTCGCTCTTGGCGAGCTTCGCGGGCCCGAAGGCCGCGATGCAGTCCTTGACGGGCTGCATCTGGTCCGCGCACGCCTGCATGGCCTTGGTCAGGCTCGGCGGGATGACGTCGTACCCGTTGGCAGTGTCCCCCATATGCCCCCCAAATCGCTTAAGGCACACTTAACCCTCGAATACTACTGTTTACCAGTATTTATCGTCTATGAAATGCCCAGTTCACGGCCCGGAGGAGCGCAGTGCCGGCGTGTCGGTCATCGGGGTGAGGGCGGCGGCCGGGTCCAGCGCCGGCCCGTCCGGGATCAGGCGCAGCAGATGGGGCGGCAGGGGCGTCACGTGCGAGGCGTCGTAGCCCAGCTTCGTCACGACGTCGGGCGTCACGAGCCGGAACTTCTTGCCCTGATCGGTGATCAGGTAGAACTGGGTGACCGACGAGAGCTGGCCCTCGCCCGGCAGCAGACCGGCCATCGCGGCGCTGCCCGGCGGCAGCACCACCTGGTCGAACTTCTCCGTGCTGCTGACGGTCTTCGGCGCCCGGATCTGCACCGTGCTGCCGACGGTCAGCCGGCCCTTGACCGAGCCCTTGAGCAGGTCGGCGTACACCATGCACAGCGGGGCCGACGCCGCCGGCGTCTGGAAGCGCGGCATCGTCTCGGGCATGCCGCCGCCCCTGATGTTCTGGGTGGACTGCTTGGTGGCGTTGGCGCTCGCCGCGTCGATCAGGATCTCCCGCACACGCTCGCGGCCGTACGCGGCATGGCTGGCGGGGTCCTGGATCAGCAGCGTCGCCTGGGTCTGGGTGATGGGGGCGAGGCCGTCAGAGAGCAGCACGTACCAGCGGGCCGGGGTGCCCGCCAGCGCCTCCACCTTCAGGACCTGGCCGACCCGGAAGTCGGAGCCGGGGAGCGGCTTCCCGCGTCCGCGGATGGTGGGAGCGGCGAACCTGCTGCCCTCCGGGATGGCGTTGATCCACGAGGTGGGCACCCGGCGCGGCACCTGGTCGGTGAGCCGGTCGACGTTGTTCACCTGCATCCGCTGGTTGGCCCACAGCACCCAGTTCTGGTCGCCGGAGCTCACGAGCAGCGCGTCGGAGGCGCCGGGTGACACGCCGCCGACCTCCGTCCCGCCCACCAGCGTCACGTACGACCGGCGGGTCCCCGCGGAGTCCTGCCCCTCGGTCACACAGGCCGACCACGGCGTCTTGACCATCCGCTGCGGCTTGGGCAGCGAGTTCGGCGCCTGCGGGATGCCCACCATCGGCCCGCGTGAGAAGCCCGCCAGCGACTCCGCCGCCACGTTGCGCACCTTGATCTGGTCGCTGTCCAGCAGGAGACGCGCTGAGACGTAGTTGGCCACCGGCAGCAGCCGGCCCTCCTGCTGGCTGTAGACATAGGTCGCGCCCGTCTCCTCCTCGACGAGGAGTTGCCCGGGATCGGTGAGCTTGGTGGCCCCGCCCGGCTTGAGCATGCCGTAGATGCCGAAGCCCGCCGCGATGAGGATCGCGATGAGCACGCCCGCGAACGTCGCGACGTTGTGCCGGCGCATGGGCGATTCGGGCAGGTCAGGCTCGCCCTGCAACAGGGCCATGCCGAGGCGCTGGGTCATGAACCGGTGCGCCTGGTAGAGATCCTTGCGGGTCTGCATGCCACTCCGTTCGGGTCTGGCTCCCGCGTTATGTTACGGGTGAGCGGCATGGGGGATATGTCAACTTCTGTACGACGCGATGGCTGTGCGAGTAAAGTTGCGGATCAAGAGCCATTGGGGAGGGTGTCGTGCCTGCGAAGGATCACCGGCATTGCGGCCAGAAGTGGCCCGGACTTGATGCCGACCGTGACGGTGTCGAGTATCCGGAGGACCCTGAGAAGAAGTTCCAGGCTCTCGCCGACCGGCTGATCGCCGAACTCACGGCCCTGACCGGTACCAAACCCGGCTCCCTGGGTGACGTGCGGTCCAAGACCAACATGGACACCCTGCGTCTCCAGGTCAAGGGGATCAAGCGCTGGGAGGGCGGCAAGGTCTTCGTCGAGACGGCGCAGAAGGGCCAGGAGCAGCTCACCGACATCTATGAGCAGGTCGATGACAAGCTCCGCATCGCCATCAACCTCATCCTGGCCGGCGGTGGGATCTACAAGACAGCCACCGACCTGAGCACCTGGAACGCGTGATCGCAGATGGCAGACTCCACGAAGAACCCCAAGGCGACCCACTGGATCAAGACCCAGTGCGACAACTTCAGCGTCGACGAGGGTGGCCGGAGTGTCGCCGAGGTCAAGAACTTCATCACGATGCTCTCCGCCGAGACCTTCGAGGGCGCCGCCACCGCGTACAGTGACGCCGCGGGGCGGCTGGCGCAGACGCTGGACACGATCGACGAGGTCAGCGCCGAGCTGGCCAAGATCTGGAAGGGCAAGGCGTCCGTCGAGGCGCAGAAGGCGCTGCGGCAACTCCACGACACCATCGTCAACCTCTCCGGCGGCATGGAGGGGATGGCCAAGCCGATGCAGACCCTGGCCGACCGCGTCCGCGAGCACAAGGACTTCGTCGAGGGCGGGACCGCCACCTGGAGCAATCCAGTCGGCGACATGGGCAGCTGGGATGACTCCGTCGGGGGTGTCTTCCGCACGATCGACAAGGGCTGGGAGACGGGATCTCAGGACGAACTGGCCGGCAAGCACCTCGGCGTCTTCAACAAGGACCTGTACGAGGCGTACGCCCGCTTCCCGGACTTCGTCCAGAAGGACCTGCCTGACATCAAGGACCCGGTCCTGCCGACTGACAACCAGTCCAAGAACGTCAACTTCGACGATTCGCCCTTCAAGGGCAACCGGGTCACGCCCACCGGGTACAGCGGCGGGGACTTCACCGGGGGCGGCGTCAACGGCGACGGCACCAACGGCTCGGGCGGCCTGAACCTGGACGACCCGAGCAAGCGCGACGGCGGCTCGGGCGACGTCAACGGCCCCGGCGTGCCCGGCGTCCCGGGCGGCCCCGGAGGCTCCACGCCGGGTGGCGGGACAGACGGAGGCTCCGGCAGGGGAGGCGTCGGCTCGCCCGGCGGGATCGGCACCCCCGGGGGCGTCGACACACCCGGCGGCGGCGTCACGGACCCCTCCCAGGGCGCCACCACGCCCGGAAGCCACATCACCGACCCCAGCAAGGGCCTCACGGACCCGAGCAAGGGCATCACCACGCCGGGCGGCTCCACGGCGACGGAACTCGCCGACTACCAGCTCCCCAAGGTCCCGGACGCGACCACCTCCGGCTGGAACCCCAACAACACCACCTGGCCCACCCCCAGCCCGAACAGCACCACCAACCCGCACACCACCTCGACCCCCTACGGGGTGCCCAACCCGAACGCCAACCCGAACGCCGCCTCGGCGGCGGACGGTGTCTCCACGACGGGCCGATTCGACAGCTCGTCGGCGGCCAACGCCCAGCAGCTCGCCGCCCGCGGCGGCGGCGCGGGAGGCATGGGGACGGGCGTCCCCATGGTGCCCATGCACGGCGGCGGCGGAGGAAGCGAACAGGAACGGGACCGGGAGAGCCAGTACTGGCTTCACACGGACGACGATGACTGGACAGGCGGGGCCCTCGACGGGGTCGTCTCCGACCGCCTGGGATAGGTGCCGCGTCCCGGGATCTCCCGGACCCAGGGCTCGGCTGGGCGGACCACCGTTCCCACGCCGAACCCGCTTTCCCTCTGTCGGTCGGGCGGGGTGCGCAGCGCCGCTGTCGGGCCGCGGTCAGGGCGTCGGTCGGGCGGGTGCGCTGCGCCGCTGTCGGGCCGCGGCCGGAGGGTCGGTCGGGCGGGTGCGCTGCGCTGCTGTCGGGCTGCGGTCGAGGGTTGACCGAGCCGGTGCGCAGTGCCGCCACGGCGGTCGGGGTCACGACCACCAGGACGAGCAGCAACGCCCCGCGCCGGTGGTGCCGTACACCCATGCCGGCCCGGCCGGGAGTGGTGAGCCGGTCTTGACGAGGTTGGAGGGCACGGTGGCCGCCGTGGCGGCGGCCGTGCCGAGCGCGACGGCGGGCACCACCGTCATCGCGGCCTCGACGGCAAACCATGGCCAGGACCCACCCGCGGGTGGCGGCCGACAGCCGCAGCAGCCCGAACTCGCGGCGGCGTCGCCGGGCGGCCGCGATCAGCGTGTTCACCACCGACGATGGCCGAGAACGCGATGATCACGGAGACGACATCGCACCATGGCTTCGCATCTCGCATATGGCGGCGAAACAGTTCGTCGCACGCTGCCCCCCAGTCGCGCTGCCACCCAGTCGCACGCTGCCCTCCAGTCGCACGCTGCCCCCATACGCCCGTGCTCACGTACCCCGACGGGGGCATACGGGTCGCCCATGCTCGCCAGACTTGCATGGTCGCCATGGCGGCGGACTCCCGCCCCGGATGCCTTGCCTCATACCTCGCCCTCCGGGAGGGCTGCCTGGATGGGGGTCATGGTGCCCATCGTGACGAGTAGGCCTCGCCCGGGCGGACCCCCTACGGCACCGCGTGGCAGCCGTATGGAAAGCAGATCCCCATCCGCCGGACTCTGCACCGACAACAACACCCCAGTCCGCGACTTGCGGGTCTCGGCCACGAACCCCCGGTAAGCCTGCGTCAGATCGCCGGTGGATCCCGCGATGATCAGCCCGTGGTCCCCGTCCCGCCCGGACCGCAGTACCTCCTCCAGCGCCATGCCCAGAGGAGCGTCCGGGCTGATCAGCTCCGCGTCGTCCACGAGCACCACGTACTCCTCGTGCTCGGCCAGCAGTTCCTGGAGATTGGTGGCGTTGCCGTCCAGGACCGCCACGGCGCCCCGCAGGTCGCGCAGCGGGCTGCGTCGCGGCGCGATCGCGACCACCGGCGTGCCGTACGCGATGAGCGAGTGAGCGGCGGTCAGCAGCACCGAGGACCGGCCGGAGCGAGAAGGCCCAGCGATCACGGCGCCGGGCCCTTGGGCGTACAGGTCGATGCCGAGCGGCGCCAGCGCGTCCCCGCCCGCTCCCACCAGCGCCCACAGCGGTGACGGGCGGCTGAAACCGGGGGCCAGCGCTTCGGCCTCGCCGGCGGTGATCCGCATGGGCAGCGCGTCGACCCGGAGCGGCGGCTCACCCTCCCACAGCCACGCCCCTCGGCCGACACCACCCGGCCCGGCATTCCTCGCGCTGCGCTCCCCGCCTTCACTGGACGCCCCCACCAACAGACCAGCACTTTCGGACCGGCCACCACTATCGGACCAGCCACCCCTATCGGACCGGCCACCGCTATCGGACCAGCCACCGCTTTCCGGTCGGTCACCGTTGTCGGACCGGCCACGGCTTTCCGGTTGGTCACCGTTGTCCGACCGGCCACCGCTGGAGACCGCTCGTGCGAGCTCCTGCAAGGCTCCCACCTGGGCCGGGCCGGAGGGATCGGCCGTCAGAAGGGCGATCTGGCTCTCGACGATGCCGTGTTCGCCGATCGACAGCGCCCGCCCGGGCGGCATGGACGAGGGCAACCCCTTGAGCGGCAGCCCCGCCAGCCCGTAGTCGGCGGGATCGGCGAGTCGCAGAATCAGACGGTCGTCGAACACCGTGGACACCTGTCCCATGAGGCACGATCTGTCGCCCGTCACCACCGCCCGCAGACCCACCGCAGGCCCTTCCCGCAGCAACTGCAGCACCGCGTCGATCAGCCGTCCGTAGTCATAGCTCTCGAACGCGGCGACGTACCCCTCCCAGCGGTCCAGCATGAACACCAGCCACGGAAGACGGTGCCCTGCCGCCCGGTACTCCGCCAAGGACGCGTGCCCCGCCTCCGCGAGCAACTGCTGACGGCGGCCGACCTCGGCCCGGAGACGGCCGAGAAGGCGTTCGACACGGTCGAGCTGGTCGCGTGTCACCACGGCACCGCAATGCGGCATCGCCACCAGCGGCAGCAGCGCCCCGGAACCACAGTCGATCGCATGCACGTGGACGTCGGCCGGGGACGCCTGCGCCGCGATAGCGCCCGCGACCGTCCGGAGCGCCGTGGACCGTCCGGTACGCGGCGACCCTGCGATGAGCAGGTGACCACCGTGACGCAGGTCAAGCGCGAGGGGCCGCCGATCCTGGGCCCATGGCCGGTCGATGACGCCGAACGCGATCGGCTCCACCTCCACGGCACCGAACGAGCCCGAACCGGCACGTACCCCCATATGCCCGATCCGAGGATTCGGCCTGGTGTACGTCTCAGGATGTTCGGCGGGATGCCGGTGCGCGCCCATGGGGCCGGGCGGAGTATTCGGTCCGGTGTACGCATCAGGATGTTCGGCCGGATGCCGGTGCGCTCCCACGGGGCCGATCTGGGGGATCGGACCGGTGTGCGCCTCCAGGTGTTCAGGCCGGCCCTGGTACGTGCCCGAATGGCCGGCCAGCGGGCTCAGTCCCGCATACGTCTCCGGACGCCCGGTCATGGCATGGACCTGGTGGAGAACCAGATGCGTCGGCAACGGCTCCAGCCATGGGCTGGGCTGCCGCCGGACCCCGGTCAGCCGGGTCGCCTCCACGATCGCGTCGGCCAGGATGGACAGGTCGGTGACGGTCGACTCCTCCGGAGGCTCCGGCGGCGCCGGCAAGGGCCGGCCCAGAGACCGCCAATCTACGTCCACGACGCGTACGCTCCCAGGATCCCCGTCGCCTGCCTCGAACCGACCACCGCCACCGCCACCGCCACCGCCACCGCCCTGCGTCATAAGGTCGGCGGGGCCGAGAACGTCCGGCGATTCATGAAGCTCGCCGAGCCCCGACACTCCCTCCGGGCCCGGCACCTCGCCAGGGCCTGACACTCCCTGCGTGCCCGGCACCGCGCCGAGGGCCGACACCTCATCCGTACCCGCTGCCTTGCCGCGCACGGACAGACCATCCGTGCGGGGCAGTGGGCTCACCCCGGGGAACCGGTCGCCCGGAAGGGCGTTGCCCCGGCTGGACAGGCCGGGTGATGCGCCACCCGGGGGAGTCAGGTCGCCGGAGACGCCGCCTGAGGTCGTCGTGGTGGGGGTGTCTGCCGCTGCCCATTCACCAGGAGACGCGTCACGGGGCTCCCTCTTGTCAGGAGCCGCGCCGCGGCGAGTGTCTCCGGTTCCCCGATCACCAGGGGATGCATCCCATGCGTCTCTCGCGTCAGGAGTCGCGCGGCCTGGTCCTGTCGTAGTCGGGGGCATGCTGTGAGAGCGCGGGTCTGCGGGGCCGGCACTGGCCGGTGATCCGTGAGGCATGTCGTGGCCGGCGTCATACGCTGTGCCGCGCCGTTGCGTGAGGTGGCCATCGGTGGCGGGCAGGGCGGGTGCTTCGCCGGGGAGGCCGTCGTGGGTCGGGCGGGTGTAGGGGGCATGGTGACGGCCGTCTGTCCTTCGCCTGGCCTGCGGGCTGTTGGGGGCGTCGCCGGGCTGAGTGCGGGGGGCGTAAGGATGGCCGTCGGGGCGAGGATGGGCGGGACGGAGGGCGGGCTGTCCGTCGGAGTCCACGCCGGTGTCAGATGCTCCTGGGGTCGTGCCGCCACCACGGCCTGTGCGGCTGATGCCGCCCGCAGTGCCGTCCCCCCGGCCTGTGCCGCCGCTTTCGGGAGGTGGGGCCGAGAGGTAGCCGTCGTTTTCGGGAGGTGGCGCCGAGAGGAGAGGGCGAGGGGTGCGAGTGCGGGGGAGGGGGCTGCGGCCACCCACCCTGGCTGTCTGGACGGCCGTCGCCGCGCCCGCCCCCGACTTCACGTAGCAGCGTCCGGGCGTCGTCTTCGAGATGTGCGCGGCGTCCGGCATGTCGATGACGTCCGACGACTCCATGGGCTCCGTGACCCGGAGAGCGATGCGGAGCGAGGTGTTGGCCTGGATGTCGGCCGTGACGACGCCGGCGGGGCGTTGGGTGGCGAGCATCAGGTGGATGCCCAGCGAGCGGCCTCTGCGGGCGATGTCCACCAGGCCGGTGACGAAGTCGGGAAGCTCCGCCACCAATGCCGCGAACTCGTCGATGATCAGCACCAGCCGCGGCAGCGGATCGCCGGTGTAGTCGTCGATGTCCTTCGCTCCGGCGGCCAGGAGCAGGCGCTCGCGGCGTCGCAGCTCCGCGGCGAGCGAGTCGAGCGCCCGCTGGGTGAGATGGCCGTCGAGGTCGCTGACCATGCCCACGGTGTGCGGCAGCCGTACGCACTCCTTGAACGCGGCCCCGCCCTTGTAGTCGATGAGCACGAACGTCAGCTGGTCGGGACGGTTGACCACGGCCAGCGAGCAGATCAGCGTCTGGAGCAGCTCCGACTTGCCCGCGCCCGTCGTGCCGGCGATGAGCCCGTGCGGGCCGTCGAGGGCGAGGTCGACCGCGAACGGGCCTTCGGGGCCGATGCCGATCATCGCTCTGGTGGAGCCACGCCCACGCCAGCGCGCGGCGACGGCCTGGCCGGTGGGCGTGGCGAGGCCGAGCAGGTCGAGCAGGCGGGCCGCGGCGGGCAGGTTGCCCGCGGGGTCGTCCCGGCTGACGTCACGGATGGGGGCGAGGGCGCGGGCCAGCCGGTCGCACCAGGTCGGCGACACGAGGTCCGCCAGGACCGGCCCGATGACGTCGAGCCCGCCGCCGCGCAGCCGGACGTAACCGTCGGTGCCGCACGCGGCCGCCGTCGCGCACTCCTCGGGCAGCAGCCGCTGGTCCTCGTCGATGGCGAGGGTGAACACGCCGGCCCGGGGGCCCTGGCGCAGCACCTGCGGCATGCCGGGCAGGCCGCGCAGGGCCTGGGCGCCGTCGAGCAGGACCAGCACGTCGTACGGACGGTCGTCGTACGTGGAGAAGACAGGTCTTTCGGGGCCGCCGAGATCGTCCCAGCCGGTGGGGATCTTGCCCAGTTCGGGGATGGCCGTGTTCTGTCGCTCGTCGATGAGGGCGGCAAGTTCGGCGACGCGCCGCGCGGCGGACTCCGGGTCGGTGCCGACCAGGGCCACGCAATCCTCTCCACCGCGGGGCGCGCAGTGCGGGAGCCAGCGCACCCAGCCCCAGCGCCGCTCACCGTCGCCGCGCGATGACAGCACGACGACGGCCAGGTCGCGCGGACTGTGCAGGGTGGCGGCCTGGCCCACCAGCCAGCCCGCCAGGCCCGTCGCCGCGTCGCGCGGCCCGGTGATGCCGGCGACGCCCAGCCGGCGCATGGCGAGCGCCACGGGAACGGCCCGGCAGACCGGCGGGTCGATCGGCCCGCCCTGCTCCTCGGTCAGGTCGAGGTCGGCGGGCAGATCGGCCAGGCCGACCCGGAGCCGGAGCGCGTCGTGATCGTGGATGCGGCGCTCCCACAGCCGCCTGCGCGGGCCCGTCGCCGTGAGCAGCACCTCGGCCGGGTCGGGGGCGTCGGACCTGCGCGTCACCTCGTCGCGGGCCCTGGCCCGCTCCACCGCCCGTTCGTAGTCCCTGAGCCGCTCGTGGAACTCCTTGAGCGCCTTGCGATGCTGCTTGCGGCCGTGCCGCCGGTCGCTCCACCACTGGCCGACCATGATGACGGGCGTCATCAGGGCCATGAGCAGGAAGTACCACTGGTGCAGGACGTACGCCAGCGTGCAGCCGAGGACGGCCGGCAGGAACGCGGCGAGCAGTTGCAGCCGCATGCCTTCCGAGCGGCGCGGCTCGGCGGGCCGCTCGAACGCGCGCTCCCCGTCGGTGCGCCGCAGCCGCGGCGGCCGGTTGTAGGCCACCCCGCCTTCGGGCCGCGGGTCCAGATGCGCGTCCTGAGGCTCGATCGCCGTCAGCGCGAACACGGACGACCCGCAGGTCAGCACCGCGTGCTCCGGCCAGTCGGCCGGTCCGTCCAGCGGGCGGCCGTCGAGCTCGGGCGGCTGCCACGACTCCGGCGCGGCCTCGGCGGCCTGCCGCTCCGCGACCCGTGCCGTCATCTCGGCCACCTCGTCGGCCCAGCGGCCCTTGAGCTTGAGCCTGGGGGCGTCGGGGACGGCCCGGCGGACCGGCTCGGCGGTGATCGAGCCTGGGGTCACGCGCAGGACGACGGCCTCCGGCGCGAGCGCGGGATCGGCCACGGTGAGCGCGCACATGGGATCGGAGCCGATGACATGGACGCCGAGGCCCAGCCGGTGGACGGCGCCGGCGGCGGGGCCGCCCACCACGCGCACCTCGGCCACCCCGCCCGGCTCCTCGTTGATCGTCGAGCGTGCCAGGTGGGGTTCGAGCGTCACCTTGTCGCCGTCGCGCAGCACGGCCCGCGCAGGGGCATGTGGATCGAGGGCGCGCCCGTTGCGCCACAGCGTGCCCGGTGCGGAACCTCGCCCGCCGGGCTCCATCCGCTGTGTGCCGCGTCCGGCCCCCGGCGCGCCCGTCTCGGCCCTTCGCGTGCCCCGCTCGGTCCTTCGTGCGCCTGGCCCGGCTCCCCACGACGGGGACTCCGGGGCTCCGGCTTGGCCGTAGGGGGCGCGTGAGCGGGGCAGGCGGACCACGTCGGCGAGCGGCTCCCGCTTGTCGAGCGCCTCGCTCACCGCGGCGACAGTGGCTCCGTCGTCGCCGTCGAGAACGATGTCACGGTCGCCCCGCTCGCCGAGCACGGTGAGCATGATCCGCATGTGCCGTCTCCTCAGTCGGATCTCGGCGCCAAGGTAGCGCCCGCGGCGAGATTAGGCTCCCGGGTTGACGCCAATGGCATGGAAACGGCCGGCTGTGGATAACCAGGCGTCCCCGGAAATGGCCTGTGGATGACACGCCCGGGTTTTCCCGTCGAGGTTCGCGGGGCATCCGGTCATCTGGCGTAGTTGCCGGCGAACGGCCTGCGCTGAGGGGTCGTCCGTCTCGTCTTCCGCTGGTGGGTGGACGGTCCTGATCCGGGCTCCGACGGCCGGCCCAGCAGGCGGGCGGCGCGAGAGACCAGCGGCCCGGTATCCGGATGGGCGGACGCGGCGGACGAACCCCCGGATCGGCCACCCCAGCGTCCGGCCCGCTGAAAAGTGACATAAAGGTCCGCGCATAAAGGGACTCAAGTGACAGTTGTGACACATAGCCCTAAAAAGCCAATGCCGTCAACTTGGTAGAAACAATAAGCATTGAATACGTCGAGTTGACAGGTTCCCACCTGCGAAACGAGCATGGTTCCTCGCATTCCCGCCCCGCCTCGCGGCCGGGCTGCACATAATGGCGTGAATTCCGAAAATTCCACTTAATGGGAGCCCCCCACCCATGAGGACCAGCGAAAAGCCCGCCGTCAACACGGCGGGGTTGTCCGGGCCGGCCTCGCGCAAGCTGCCCGTCCCTCCACGTGAGCGGAAGCCTGCGCTGGCCGCCCTCGCGGTGCTCCTGATCCTGGGCGGGGCGCTCGCGACGACGCTGCTCGTCATGCGCAGCGGCGACCGGATCTCCGCCATCCGCGTCACCCAGCAGATCGGCGCGGGCCAGCAGTTCACGGCGGACGCCCTCGAAGAGGTGCAGATCGCCGACACCGGCCTCGACTACGTGAGCTGGGCGCAGCGGCAGCAGGTGCTCAACAGCTTCGCCGCCGTGACCATCCTCCCCGGCACGCTGCTCACCAACACCATGGGCGTCAGGGCCAGCTCCGAGCTCGTCCCGGGCAAGGCCAAGGTGGGGCTCGCGCTCAAGTCCGGCCAGGCGCCGGCCGGGCTGGAGCGGGGCGACCGGGTGCAGGTCGTCTACGTTCCCGCCCGTACGAGCCAGGCCGAGAGCCGGGTGCTCGCGGACAAGGCGCTCGTCTTCAGCGTCGGCGCCCCCGGCCGCACCGGCGGCACCGGCCTGATCACCGTCATCGTCGACGCCGCCGCCTCGCCGGAGATCCTCCGCTACGCCTCCAGCGGCGAGATCGCGGTGGCCGAACTGCCGGGAGCGCGCTGACGTGGCGCTCATCGTGCTGGCCGCCGACAAGGGCGCGCCCGGAGTCACCACCGCCGCCACGGCCCTGGCCGCCGTGTGGCCGCGGCCCGTGCTGCTGGCCGAGTGCGACCCGGCCGGCGGTGACATCGCCTACCGGCTGCCCGCGGCCGACGGTGGCGTGCTCAACCCGGGCAAGGGCCTGCTCACCCTGGCCGCCGGCGCGCGGCGGGGCCTGGAGCCGGGCCAGATCCACCAGCACACCCAGAAGATCGTCGGCGGGCTGGACGTCCTCGCCGGGCTCACCCACGGCGAGCAGGCCGCCGGCCTGACCTGGCTGTGGGGCCCGCTGGGCCGGGCACTGGCCGCCATCCCCAACGCCGACGTGATCGCCGACTGCGGCCGCCTGGGCGCCCAGCCCCAGCTCGGCGACCTGCTCGCCGAGGCCGAGACCGTGCTCCTGCTGACCAGAGCCACCCTCGACCACGTCGCCCACCTGCGCGAACGCCTGTCCATCACCAAGGCCCACGGCGTCGTCGTGATCGCCGATCCGCGCAACTACCGCTCCTCGATCGACGACGTCCGCCGCATCGTCGGGCCGAGCGTGGCGTTCGTCCACGGCCTCGCCCACGACCCCAAGGGCGCCGAGCTGCTGCGTGGCCAGTGGGGCGGCCGGCTCGACCGCTCCCTGCTCATCCGTACGGCACGCGACCTCGCGGGACGGCTGGTGAGCCGGCCGTGATCGACCACAGCCTCGTCAAGCGGTTCCGGCAGGAGGTCGGCGACCGGCTGGCTCGCCAGCGCAGGCTCGACCAGGCCAACGGCCTGGCCGCGATGACCGGTGAGGACGAACGCCAGTTCGCCCGCGCGCTCATCTCCCAGGTGCTGGAGGAGCACGCGCGCAGCGAGATCGGCCTCGGGCGCACGCCGCCCACGGTCGAGGAGGAGGAAGGGCTGGCCGCGGGCATCCACGCCGCGCTCTTCGGCGTCGGCCGCCTCCAGCCGCTGCTCGACGACCCCGACGTCGAGAACATCGACATCAACGGCTGCGACCGCGTCTTCGTGAGCTACGCCGACGGCCAGGAGCTCATGCACGAGCCGGTCGCCGAGTCCGACGACGAGCTCATCGAGCTGATCCAGATCCTGGCCGCCTACTCCGGCCTGTCCAGCAGACCTTTCGACACCGCTAATCCCCAGCTCGACCTGCGGCTGCCCGACGGCTCCCGGTTGAGCGCCGTCATGGACGTCACGCTCCGGCCCGCTGTGTCGATCCGCCGCGCCCGCCTGGGCAAGGTGTTCCTCAGCGACCTGGTCGGCAACGGCACCATCAGTCCCGAGATCGGCAGGTTCCTCACGGCCGCCGTCGCCGCGCGCAAGAACATCATGATCGCCGGCTCGACCAACGCCGGCAAGACGACGCTGCTGCGTGCCCTGGCCAACGAGATCCCGCCGACGGAGCGGCTCATCACCGTCGAACGCGCCCTGGAACTCGGCCTCGACCAGTTCCCCGAGCTGCACCCCAACGTGGTGGCCTTCGAGCAGCGCCTGCCCAACTCCGAGGGGCAGGGCGAGATCACCATGGCCGAGCTGGTCCGCCGTTCCCTGCGCATGAACCCCAGCCGCGTGATCGTCGGCGAGGTCCTCGGCGACGAGATCGTCACCATGCTCAACGCCATGACCCAGGGCAACGACGGCTCCCTGTCCACCATCCACGCCAACTCCAGCATGGAGGTGTTCAACCGCATCGCCACCTACGCGCTCCAGGCCGGCGAACGCCTGCCCATCGACGCCACCCACATGCTCATCGCCGGAGCCATCGACTTCGTGGTGTTCGTGGAGAAGCGCAACGACTACCAGCGCGGCGGCACCCTGCGCCGGTACGCCTCCAGCATCCGCGAGGTCAACGGCTGCGACGGCCGCGTGCTGTCCAGCGAGGTGTTCGTGCCCGGGCCGGACGGTCCGGCCGTGCCCCACGCCCCCATCGCGTGTCTGCAGGAGCTCGTCGCCCACGGCTACACCCCGGGGGTGTGGTGATGACCGGCCTCGACCCGCTCGCCCTGCTCACCGGCGCCGCCGTCGGCGGCGGCCTCTACCTGCTCGTCCTCTCCCTGTACGGCATGCCGCCCAGGCCCGCCCGGCAGCGGCGCGAGCTGGTCAGGATGCTGACCACGCGCACCGCGATCGCCGCCGTGGCGGCGGCCGTGGTCCTCGCGGTGACGCGCTGGCCGGTGTTCGCCGCGGGCACGGTGCTGCTGGTGTTCGCCTGGCGCGGCCTGTCCGGCGGCGCCGCCGAGGAACGCGCCGCCATGCGCCGTCTCGAAGGACTGGCCGCCTGGACCGAGTCGCTGCGCGACACCATCGCCGGGGCCGCCGGACTCGAACAGGCCATCCCCTCCTCCATCAGGGCCGCCGCGCCCATGCTCAGACCTCATCTGCGCGCCCTCATCGACAGGCTGCACACCAGGATGGCCCTGCCCGAGGCGCTCGCCCTCTTCGCCGACGAGCTCGACGACCCCTCCGCCGACCTGGTGGTGGCGGCGCTCATCCTCAACGCGCGGCTGCGCGGGCCCGGGCTGCGCGACGTGCTGGGCGCCCTGGCCGTGTCGGCGCGCGAGGAGCTCGACATGCGCCGCCGCGTCGAGGCGGAGCGCCGCGCCACCCGCCGCAGCGTGCAGATCGTGGTGATCACCGCGCTGGTGTTCGCGGGGCTGCTCGTCGTGTTCAACCCGTCGTACGTCAGCGAGTACACCAGCCTGCTCGGCCAGGCCGTGCTGGTGGTCGTGGCGGGGCTGTTCGGGGCCGGGTTCGCCTGGATGCGGCGGCTGGCCCGCTTCGACAAGCCCACGCGACTGCTCGTCGGAGGCGGCCATGGATGACGTCCTGACCGCGATGGGACCGGAGGCCGGGGCGGCCGCGGTTGACGGCGTGCTCGTGCTGGCGTCGGGCGTTCGGGGAGGCGGCCGTGGTTGAGGGGGTGCTCGCGGGCGGCGTGCTCGGCCTCGGGTTGTTCCTGCTGGTACGGGCGTTGTTCCCGGCCCGTCCCGGCCTGGTGGCGCGGCTGCTCGCGATCGAGGCGGTGCGCGAGGACACGGGCGCGCCCCGCGTCCAGCTCGTGACCGCCGAGGAGGAGGTCAGCGCCTTCCGGCGCGGTCTCGGCGTACGGCTGGCACGTCTGTACGGGGCGCGCGGCTGGGAGGTCCGCTCCACCAAGGCCGACCTGGCGCTGGTGGGACGGTCGTTCGAGGGCTTCCTGGCCACCAAGGCGCTGCTCGCCGCGGCCGGGCTGCTCGCCTTTCCCGTGCTGCTCGCCTGGCTGTTCCTCATGGGCTGGGGTGTGTCGCTGACGATCCCGTTCTGGGTGGCGGTGGCTGCGGCCGCGGTCTTCTTCTTCCTGCCCGACCTGCAGGTCAAACGCGACGCGGCGGCCAAGCGGCGCGACTTCCGGCACGTCGTCAGCGCGTTCCTCGACCTGGTCTCGATGAACCTCGCCGGCGGGCGCGGCGTACCCGAGGCGCTCATGATGGCGGTCACCATCAGCGGCGACCAGCCCAACTGGGCGATGTCCCGCATCCGCGAGGCGCTGAGCGGCGCCCGGATCGTCGGCATCACGCCGTGGCAGGCGCTCGGCCAGCTCGGCGAGGAGATCAACGTCGACGAGCTGCGCGACCTGTCCGCCGCGCTCGGCCTGGTCGCCGACGACGGGGCCAAGGTACGCGCCTCGCTGACGGCCAGGGCCGCCACATTGCGCCGTCGCGAGCTGGCCGAGGTCGAGGGCCGGGCGGGCGAGCGCTCCCAGTCGATGCTCGTGGCGCAGCTTCTGCTCTGCGCCGGGTTCGTGATCTTTCTCAGTTTTCCGGCCGCTATGAAGATGTTGGGGTCCTGATGAACCATCCCTGGATCGTCTATCTCCGCGCGTACCTCGGCGTGCGCATCCACCGCGCCCGCACCGCGCCCAGCCGCGGAGCCTCGGCCGTCGAATGGGTGATCATCACCGCGATCATCGCCGGCGTCGCGCTCGGGCTGGCCACGCTCATCAGGACGCTCGTGGAGCAGAAGCAGGGCGACATCCAGACCAGCTTCGGTGGTGGCGGCGACAACACATGATCGCCGCGTGTCCCCGTCTCCGTCCTCGCCTGCGGTTCAGGAGGGCCCGCCCGTGCTTCCGGGGGGCTCGCCCGCGTTTCCTCCGGGGGACTCGCCCGCGCTTCCGGGAGGCCCATGCGCGCTCCGGGAGTGCTCGCCGGCACCTCGTGGAGCGGTCCGGGCGTGAGCGTGGGGCCACGGTGATCGAGCTCGCGCTGCTGATGCCGGTCGTGCTCGCCGTCGTGCTGCTCATCGTGCAGGTGGCGCTGTGGTTCCACGGGCGCCAGGTGGCCGAGGCGGCGGCCCGCGAGGGCGCCCGGGTGGCGCGCTCGGCGCCGTTCGACTCGGGGGCCTGGGAGACGGAGGCCACGACCAAGGCCACGGACGTCGTACGCGCCATCGGGCCACGGCTGCTGGACGGCGCCACGGCGACGACGTCCGAACGCGAACCCGACCAGCGGTGGGTCACCGTGACGGGCAGCGCGGTGCAGGTCATCCCGCTGCTGCCGCGGCTCACGTTCACGATCACCGCCACGTCGGGCGGGCCGGTCGAGTGCTTCCGCCCCGACAACGGGGGCGACGACTGCCAATGACGCCGATGACGGGGAACGGGGCGCAAGCGCACGGGGCGGCCTCCTGCGGGGCAGACGCGTGCGGCGGGCGAGCCTCCTGCGGAGCAAGCGGGTGCGGCGGGCCCGCCTCCTGCGGAGCAGGCGGGTGCGGCGGGTCGGCCTCCCGCGGGGCACGCGGGTGCGGCGGGTCGGCTTCCTGCGCGGCAGGTGGGGCGGCCGGGGGCGGGGCGCTTGGTCGCGCGCCGGGGCGGCGGGGCGATCGGGGGTCGATGGCGGTGGAGACCGTCATGCTCGCGCCCGTCTTCCTGCTGTTCCTCATGTTCCTGGCCGGGGCCGGGCGGCTGGTGGAGGCGCAGGGCGAGGTCAACGGCGCCGCCCGCGACGCGGCACGCGCCGCCTCCGTACAGCGTGATCTCGACGCGGCGGGACAGGCGGCCGAGGCGGCCACCACCGCGGCGCTCCAGGGCAGTTGCGCGCAGCCCTCGGTCTCGCTCGGCAAGTCCCGCTTCGAGGCGGGCGGCCAGGTGACGGCCGAGGTCACCTGCGAGCTCGACCTCGGCTTCCTCGGGTTCGGGGCCACGCGGCAGATGACGGGGACCGCCGTGGTGCCTCTGGAGCAGCTGAGGAGGGTGGAGTGAACACGCTTCAGCGGAGCCGAAGGCTGAGCCGGCAGAGCCGGAGGGCGCGGATTCGCCCGAAGTCCGCGGAACCATCGGGCTGGAGAGCGGCCGTGAAGGACCGGGACGCCGTACCGCTGGGCTCGAGGGGCGGGTGGCGGGAGCGGGGGTCCATGTCGGTGTTCACCGTGCTGTTCTCCGTGGTGGTGTTCACGTTGGCGGGGTTGCTGGTCGACGGGGGAGCGGCCATCAACGCGCGGCTCCGGGCTGCCGACATCGCCGAGCAGGCCGCCCGCGCCGGCGCCGACCGGATCGACATCGACCACCTGCGCGAGACCGGCGAGACACGGCTGCTCGACCAGGGGGAGGTGTGCGCCCGCGCCGAGGAACTGATCACCGCGCAGGGCGGCGACGGGGTGGGCTCCGCCTCGTGCGAGGTGGGCGACGGCCAGGCCGTGGTCACGGTCGGGGTGAACGTCGCCTGGCGGGCGTTCTTCCTGGGCGCGCTCGGGTTCCAGGGCGGCGAGATGCGAGGGGAGGCGTCGGCCGGGCCCGAGGCGAGATGAGCCAGACCGATTCCCGCCGGTCGATGGAAGCGGGAGCGTTGAGCACCCACGCTTGAACTGAGAAAGGAGAGGCGATGCCGACGCCAGAGCCACCCGGACCGCCATGGCGCGACCCCCACGGCGACCGGCCACGCCTCCCCGGCCGACCGGTCCCGCCGTCTTCGCGGGGCGCGGGAGACTCGCCTGTCCCGCCTTCTTCACGAGGGCCGGGGGACTCGTCGGTTATGCCTCCTTCGCGAGGGTCGGAGGACTCGCCTGTTGCGCCTGGCTCGCGGCGGTCGGGTGACTCGTCCGGTTCCTCCGCGAGTGGCCGTCCCGCGGCGGGGCCGTGGCAGGCCCCGCGTCCGTCCGCGTACTCGGGGGACTGGCGTTCGGGCGGGACGGGACGGGAGCGATCCGGAAAGGAACGTTCCGAAGAGGGGCGATCCGAGGGCGAACGGGCCCCGGCGGACCGGCGTGGCCGTGCGGAGGCGCGTGACACCGGGCCGAGGCAGGCTCGGGGATCTCGTGGCGACGAGGCGCGGGAGCCGATGTCCGCCCAGGAACGGGTACGCGAAGCCTGGCAGAGCCGCGAACGCGAACGGCAGCCCGACCGGCGCGACCGTGAGGGGCACGACGCGCGCGGAGGTAGGCGAGGCGCTGAGCAGGACGAGCGCGGTCGTGAGCAAGGCGCGGGTCGCGAAGGTGGTGGCGGGCGAGCCGCCGGCCGCGAGGGCTGGGCGGAGGCTCGGCGCGAGGGCAGGGCGGAGGCCGGGCGCGAGGGCTGGGCACGCGAGGGTGGGGCGGAGGCTGGGCGGGGGAGTGTTCGGAGGCCCCCACGGGATGTGGCGATCGAGGGACAGGAGCGAGCAGGGCACAGGCAGGCGGGCTCAGGGCAGGACCGCGGCTCAGGGCAGGGCCGTGGCGTGAGGCAGGGGCGCGGCGGGGGGCCTGGGCATGCGCGGGTTTCCGCCCGGCGGGGTCCCGGTGACGTGGCTGCCGGGCTCGGGGCCCTGCTCGTCCTGGTCGGGCTCGTCGGTGGCGTGCCGTACGCGCTGCTGAGGTTCGCCGGGCCGCCCATCGCCCCCGAGCTGCTCGACCTCGACCTGCTCACCAGCAGCGTCGGCCCGTCGACGATCGTGGCCGTCCTCATCCTGTTCGTGTGGATCGCCTGGCTGCAGCTCGTCGCCTGCGTCATGGTCGAGGTGTACGCGGGGGTGCGCCGGGTCGGCATGCCCGCTCGCGTCCCGTTCTCCGGCGCCACCCAGGCGCTGGCCAACCGGCTCGTCTCGGCGGTGCTGCTGTTGTTCACCGCCGGGGCCGTGGCCGTGCCCATCGCGCGCCTCGGCATGACGCCGCCCGCCGCGCCCCCCGTGGCCGCCGTCGCCTACACCGCGCCGGTCGCCGACCACCCGGCGGAACCCCTGGACACGACCCAGCACACGGCGCGCGTGAAGAAGGTGTACGTCGTTCAGCCGCCTCACGGCCGCCATCACGAGAGTCTGTGGGAGATCGCCGAGAAGTGCCTCGGCGACGGCCGCCGCTACCCCGAGATCTTCCGGCTCAACCAGCACAAGGAACAGCCCGACGGCTCCCGCCTGCGGATGGCCGACCTGATCAGGCCGGGCTGGGTTCTCGACATGCCCGACGACGCCCGCCACGCCCACGTCGTCCCCGCCGACCAGGCGCGGGCGCAGAGCCTGCGCGAGCACCCGGGGCGGGCGTCAACGGGCACGGGTCGCGCGGCCGACGAGGTACGCCAGGAGGTCAGGCACCAGAGCCCGAAGCACCACGCCACCCAACGGCAGAGCCCCGAGCACCATCAGGCCCCCCACCAGCAGGAACAGCGAGAACAGCAGGGTCTGGACCTCGTCGACCACCTGGCCGGCGCCTCGCTGGCCGCCGCCGGGCTGCTGGCGCTGCTCGGCCGGCGGCGGCGCGAGCAACTGTGGCGGCGCGCGTTCGGCCGTCGCATCGCCCGCCCGCGCGGCGACGCGGCCAGCGCGGAGGTCGCGCTGCGCATCGGCGCCGACGCCCCCGGCACGCGCCTGCTGGACATCGGCCTTCGGGTGCTGGGCGCCGAACTGGCCGCACAGGGCCGCACACCGCCGACCGTGTACGCGGCGCACCTGTCGGCCCGCAACCTCGACCTGTGGATCCACCCGCCGGACGGCGACGCCCCCGCCCCGTGGACCGTTCAGGACGGCGGCCAGGTGTGGCGGCTGCCCGCGCACGAGGGACGCCTCCTGGCCGAGCGCTGGGACGTCACCGGAGGGGGCGGCGGGCTGAGCCCTGTGGGCGGCAGACCGGCCGGCACCCCGTACCCGGGGAGCGTCCCGTATCAGGGTGGCGCCCCGTATTCGGGCGGCATCCCGTACTCGGGTGGTGTGCCACACGCGGGCGGTGGGTCGGGCGGCGTCCAGCACGCGGGCGGCGTCACGTACCCGGGCGGGCCGGCCGGTGCCCCGTACCCCGGGCTGGTGTCGCTGGGCACCGACGCGGGCGGCCGGGTGCTCGTCGACCTGGAGGCGGCACAGGGCCTGATCAACATCCGCGGCCCGCAGACCACCGCGGCGCTCGCCGCGCTGGCCGTCGAGCTGGCCACCAACCGCTGGTCCGACGGCATGAGCATCACACTCGTCGGGTTCGGGGAGGAACTGACCGCGATCGCGCCCGAGCGGGTCAGGTCGGTGGGCAGCCTGGCCGAGGTGCTGCCTGAGCTGGAGGCGTCCGCCGCCCCCCGCCAGGAGGTGCTGACCGGCCGGATCACGGGCCGCCGCCGCGACGCCCACTTCCTGCTGTCGGCCGTCACCCCCACCCAGGAGGAGGCCCGCAGGCTGGCGCTGCTGGCCCGCAACGACACGGCCGGCTACGTGGTGACCGGCGACGTGCCCCACGCCACCTGGACCCTGGAGATCACCTCGGAGGGCAAGGCCAGGATCGCCGAACTGGGCTTCGAGGTGACCGCCCAGCTCCTGCCGCGCCGCCACTACCAGGCGCTCGTCGACCTGTTCCGTACGGCCGGCCGGTACGACGGCGAGCCGATCACCGACGCCGAGCCGCTTGAGGACCTCCAGCCCCCCGAGGTGCAGGTCCGGATGCTCGGCCCGATCGAGATCGCCGGGCTCGACCCGCTGGAGGAGGGCCGGATGGCGCTGGCCGCCGAGATGCTGGTGTACCTGGCCACGCATCCCGGCGGTGTCCACCCGGTCGTCCTCGGCGGCGTGCTGTGGCCGCGCGGTGTGCAGGCCATGGTCCGCGACGCCACGATCGCGCGGGTGGCCGACTGGCTCGGCGAGGAACATCTGCGGGTGGACGAGGCGGGCCGGCTGAGCCTCGGGCCCGGCGTGCGTACGGACTGGGCGCTGTTCCGGGAGCTGGTGCGCCGGTCGCACCGGGACACGGCGGCGCGGGCCGTGCTGCTCGAACGGGCGCTCGGGCTGGTGCGCGGGCCGCTGCTGAGCGGGCGGCCGCCGGGGCGGTACGCCTGGCTGGCGGCCGACGACCTGGAGTACGACGTGTCGGCCGAGGTGGCGGACGCGGCCCACCGGCTGTGCGAGCTGCGGCTCGCGCAGAGAGATCCGGAGGCGGCGGTGGCGGCCGTACGGGCGGCGTTGCTGCTCGCGGCCGACGACGAGGGATTGTGGCGTGACCTGCTGCGCGCGACGCACGCGACGCGCGACTACGTGCGGTTGCGCGCGGTGGTCGACGCGCTGACCAGGAGGTCGGGGGTGCACGCCTACACGGGCGGGCTGGCGCCGGAGACCGAGGCGCTGATCGACGAGCTGCTGCCCGCCTGGCGCATCCACGTGGTGAGGGAGTCGACGGCATGAGATCCACAGAAGGGTTCCGGCTGGGTGAGGGGGCCGGTGGAGTGCGGGTCGCACATCGGCTCCGGCTGGGCGAGGGGGCTGGTGGTGTCCGTGGGGTGAGTTGTCTCGGGTGGGTCGTGGTGCTGGTCGCGTCCGTCGCGCTTGCCGGGTGTGGTGAGGTCGCGCGCCCGTACACGCCGGGGAACGGCCCGGGCGCCAGCACGCCGGCCATCCGCGCGTCCGACGCGAGCCCTCCGACTACATCCGGCAACCCGGGCGTTCCGAGTACGGAAGGCGCGGACGAGCCGTCGGCGAGCCGCCCGGCGATCCCGCGCGGCACCCAGACGGTGGGGATCGGTGACTCGATGCGCGTCCGCATCGAGTGGCCGTCCGATGCCGACCCGCTGGTACGGCTCGTCGCCGACTACTACGTGGCCTCGCGGCGGGCCGTGGTCACCGGTGACGACGGTTACCTCGACAACCTGGAGTACGACGCCGTGGGCATCGCCCGTGGGTGGGTGGACGAGTTCGCCGACCAGGAGCGGTCCCTGCGTGGTGTCGCCCGCCTGTACAACCTGCGTGTCCAGTCCGTGATGGGCAAGGGCGCGCAGGTCAACGCGTGCGTCGACGAGACGGGGGTGCGCCTGGTGTCCACGCGCACCGGCAAGGCGGTCTCGCGGCAGCCCGCCTGGACGCGCGCCCCGTACATGCAGGGCGTGGCCGCGCACCGCTACGACGGCGGTGTGTGGCGCATCCGGACCTTCGTCAGCGGTGAGGAAGGGTGTGGCCGTTGACCTCTCCCCCACGGTTGAAGCCGAGGAGTTCCGACCCTCACAGGTCAAGTTTCCTGCTTCACCGCCAGCAGCCCGCCAGGCTTGCGCCCTTGAGGTCTTACACCGGCTCCACAGGCGTTTCACCTCTCCACCAGCCCGGCGGCGAGGATGTTGATCGCGGCGTTGACGTCGCGGTCGTGGAGTGCGCCGCACGCACACTTCCATGCCCGGACAGTCAGCGGCATCCTCTCTTGCAGCATGCCGCAGGCCGAGCATGTCTTCGACGAGGGGAACCATCGGTCGATCACGACCAGTTCCCGGCCGTACCAGGCGGCCTTGTACTCCAGCATGGACCGCATCAGGCGCCAGGACGCGTCGCAGACGGCGCGGGCCACGCTGTGGTTCTTGACCAGGTTGCGGACGGTGAGGTCCTCGATCACGACCGTTTGGTTCTCGCGGACGAGCCGAGTGGTGAGCTTGTGCAGGAAGTCCCGCCGCCGATCGGCGATACGGGCGTGAATGCGGGCGACCTGGAGTTTCGCCTTGTAGACCAGGCGCACACAGCCGAACGTCCGGGCAAGCTCTTCAGCCTGCTGGGGGGACGGGTAGAAGCGGTACCTGTAGGCCCGCTTCACGATCTGCGCCACACCTCACCTCCTACCAGGCGATCGATCGAGAATCGCTTCTATGTTCGCATTCACCATGCGACCCCGTCCCGCGTTTCCTCCCAAGGGCAAACTTCCAGAACCTCCACGCTCAAGGAGATTCGATGCCACTGATCGCGACGCTGGTCGCCGGGCTGCTGGCGACCGCCGCAGGAGCCCAGGCGACCCCAGCAGTCCACGCGGACGTCTCAGCGGCCCGCGCCGACGTCCCGGCGGTCCATGGCGCCGCCGCGGGCGTTCAGGGCGTCGCCGCAGCCGTACGTGGTGCGGCGCCCGTGCGGGATCCCGGCGGCGGCTCCCCCGAGGTGACGGGCACGCAGAAGGGACGCACCAGCGTCATCAACCTCAAGGGCTCGCGGATCGTCCTGAGCGGGAACGGCGTCAAGGCAGGCCGCCGCGACGGCTACCGGCTGACCAGCCCCTGCTGGTACGAGCCGGGCCCAACGCCGGAGGAGATGCTCAAGCAGCAGGAGAGCTCGCCCGACCACTTCGCCCGGATCAAGGCCGACGAGGAGAGCTTCCTGCGCTTCCTGGAGCAGTTCAAGGACAAGGTCGGCAAACCGGGTCGCTGGTGGACGCCCGCCTACAACGAGGACGACCCGCGGGGCATCTCGTGCTGGACCGGGCTGGAGATGTTCATCTTCGTGCCGCCCAACACCACGCCGCCCCAGGGCATCACGATCCGCGAGCTGACCGACATCGCGCGGGCCGCGCTGACGGTGCCCGAGCCCAAGATCCGGCTGAACCCCGACGCGAAGAGCTTCGTGAACCTGCCGACCTGGGTGTGGCTGGACGGCATCGGCGAGACGACGCGGACGGCCACGGCGACCCTGCCCGGGATCATGAGCGCGACCGTGGTGGCCACGCTCAAGAGCATCGACATCGACCCGGGCACGTCCGGCGACCGGGCGAAGGTGTCGGAGGACTGCGGGCCGACGGGCAAGCCGTACGTGAAGGGCGGCACGTACAGCTGCGGCGTCAGCTACTTGCGGGCCTCTCTGGACCAGCCGCGCGAGGTGTACCAGCTCACGGTGACGACCGTCTGGCCGGTGGAGGTGGCCGATCCTGGCGTGGACGTGCAGTACCAGCCGGTGCGGGTGGGTGTCACGCGGGACGTGCCGGTCGGCGAGGTGCAGAGCAGCGTCCGCGACGACGGCACCGGCTGAGCGTCAGCCGACCCCGGCGACCCCGGCGGCACCGGCTAGGCGATGATGGCGGCCAGCGGCGCCAGCTCGGGTACCGCGGCCGCCTCCGCCAGCACCTCCTTGAGGACCGTGTCGTGTGTGGGCCCGGCCGCGGCGAGCAGGGCCTGCCCCTCCGGGGTCACCTCGGAGTAGATGCCGCGCCGGTCGTCCTCGCACAGGTAGCGGCGGAGCAGGCCGCGGTTCTCCAGCCGGGTGACGAGCCGGGTGGTGGCGCTCTGGCTGAGCACGACCGCGCGGGCGAGCTGCTGCATGCGCATGTGCCAGCCGTCCTGCCTGCCGAGCACGTCGAGCACGGTGTATTCGCTCACGCTCAGCTCGTGCTCCTTCTGCAGGGCCTTCTCCAGTCGGTCCTCGATCCGCGCGTGCAGCGCGGCGAGCCGGCGCCAGCCCTGGGCGCGGGCCTCCGCGGCGTCATCGGGCAGCGGCATGTGACACCTCCCAGACATCCTTGTATGGTCGCTTAGTCGGCGTATGCAAATAATGTCCACGCTCACTAACGTCGTCTGAGGAGTATTCTATGCCTCTCGCTCTGTTCGCCCTCGCGATCAGCGCCTTCGGCATCGGGACCACGGAGTTCATCATCAACGGGCTGCTGCCCGAGCTGGCCAAGGACTTCGACGTCACCATCCCCACCGCCGGCCTGCTGGTCTCGGGGTACGCCCTGGGCGTGGCCGTCGGCGGGCCGCCGCTGACCATGCTCGGCGGGCGGTTGCCCCGCAAGACCATGCTGCTGGCGCTGATGGTGCTGTTCGTCGCCGGCAACCTGCTCTCCGCGCTCGCGCCCTCGTACGGCGTGCTCATGGTGGGCCGGGTGCTGGCCGCGTTCGCGCACGGCGCCTACTTCGGCGTCGGCTCAGTGGTGGCCGCCGACCTCGTCGCGCCGCAGAAGCGGGCCAGCGCCATCGCGCTGATGTTCACCGGCCTGACCCTGGCCAACGTGGCCGGCGTTCCCCTCGGCACCTGGATCGGCCAGGGCTTCGGCTGGCGGGCCACGTTCTGGCTGGTCGTCGTGATCGGCGTGGCAGGGTTCGTCGGCGTGCTCGCCCTGGTGCCGCGCCGGCCCCGCCCGGAGGGCGGTGTGCTGCGCGAGCTGGCCACGTTCCGCTCGGGCGCGGTGTGGCTGGCGCTGGCGATGACCGTGTTCGGGTTCGCCCCGGTGTTCGCGGTCATCACGTTCGTGGCGCCCATGATGACCGGGGTGGGCGGGTTCTCCGCAGGCGCGGTGCCCGTGGTGATGGCGCTGTTCGGCGTGGGGCTCGTCGTGGGCAACCTCATGGGCGGCCGGTTCGCCGACCGGGCCGTCATGCCGGCCATCTACGGCGCGGTCGGGCTGCTCACGGTGCTGGCCGTGGTCCTCGCCCTCGTCGCGCGCGACCAGATCGCCTTCATGGTGGTGATCACCCTCTTCGGCCTGGCGGGGTTCGCCGCGGTACCGCCGCTGCAGACCCGCGTGCTGGACGCCGCGGCGGGCGCGCCCACGCTGGCCTCGGCCGCCAACATCGGCGCCTTCAACGTGGGCAACGCCATCGGCTCGTTCGCGGCCGGCCTCACGATCGAGGCCGGCCTCGGGTACGTGGCTCCTGCCTGGACCGCCGCCCTGCTCGGGCTGGCCGGGCTGGCGGTGGCGGCCCTGGCGGGATTCCACGCCCTCCGCGCACGAACTCAGAACAAGGCCGGACGGCTCGCGGACTCGTGCGCGAGCAGCCACTCCTTGACCGGCACGCCGTAGAAGTACCCGCCGTAGCCGCCGCCGCTGGGCAGCACGCGGTGGCACGGCACGAACGGCGCGATGAGGTTCTGGGAGCAGGCAGAGCCCGCCACGCGGGCCGCCGTCCGCGGCAGGCCCGCACGCTCGGCCAGCTCCGCGTACGACACCGTGGTGCCCGCCCGGACCTCCCGCAGCGCCTGGTGGAGCCGCTTGCGGGTCGCGCTGCCCGGCTGCTCGACCGGGATCGTGTCGAGCGCGTCGAGGTCGCCGTCGAAGTAGGCGCGGACCGCGCGGGTGACGGGGCCGAGGTCGTCCACGACCTTCATGCCCGCGGCCTGGAGCTCCGGTGTGAGCCGGGCCAGCATCTCGCCGGGCTCGGCGGTGAAACCGGCCGCGACCAGCACGCCCTGCCGTACGAGCAGGGAGAGGGGGCCGATCGGGGTGGGGAGGACCTGTGCTTCGATCATGATGCGCTCCAGAGATGCAGGGCGGCGTAGGCCCGCCAGGGCCGCCACCGCTCGATGTGGTCATGAGGGATGTCGAGGGCGGCCATGCGCTTGGTGAGCACGAGGTCGCCGGTGGGCCAGGCGTCGGGATCGCGCAGCGCCCGCAGCGCGATGTAGCTGGCGGTCCACGGGCCGATGCCGGGGACGTCGAGCAGCGCCGCGACGGCCTCAGTGGGCTCCTGGCCGCCGTCGAGGTCGAGTCGGCCGTCCGCCACGCGGGTGGCCAGCTCCTTCAGGGTGACGACGCGGCGACCGGTCAGGCCGAGCCCTTCGAGGTCGGCCTCCAGCAGCTCCCCGGCCGTGGGGAACAACAGCCCCGGCGTCGCGGGGCTCTCGCCGCCCGCCGGGCGGCCGGCGCGGGTGACGATGCGGCCGAGCAGCGTACGGGCGCCGGCGACGGAGATCTGCTGCCCCACCACGGCCCGCACCGCCAGCTCGAACCCGTCGAACGCCCCCGGCACCCGCAGCCCCGGCCGCGCCTCCACCAGGGTGCGCAGCGAGGTCTGCCCGAGCGCGTCGGCGATCGCGCCGGGGTCGGCGTCGAGGTCGAGCAGGCGGCGGCAGCGGGCCACGATCCGGGCGAGCTGCCGCGTGTCGTCCACCGCCACATCCAGGGCGATGTGCCCGGGCCGCGAGGTGAGGGTGATGACGCCTCCGGGCACGGCCCGGCTGTAGGAGCCGGCCGTGACCGTCTCCAGGCCGGGGATCGCGCGCGAGGTCAGGAACGAGAAGACGCCCTCAACGTCGTACGGCTCGCGCCGGTGCAGCCTCAGGCGCAGCGGCGAGCCCGTCAGCGGCGCCCGCGTCCCGGCGGCCCGGGCGGCGGCGGTCCGCGTGGGGCCGCCGGCCGTGGCGCGCAGCTCGCTCGGCGTGAACCCGTACGTCTCGCGCATGGCCGCGTTGAACTGCCGCACGCTGCCGAACCCGGAGGCGAACGCCACGTCCGTGACCGGCAGGTCCGTCTCCGTGAGGAGCTGCTTGGCCAGCAGCAGCCGCTTGGTCCTGGCCACGGCCAGCGGTCCGACGCCCAGCTCGGCGACGAACAGCCGGTGCAGGTGGCGCTCGGTGATGTGCAGCCGCCCGGCCAGCCCGGCCACGCCCCGCTCGTCGGCCGCGCCGTCGTCGATCAGGCGCAGCGCCCGGCCGACGAGGTCGCCCCGCACGTCCCAGCCGGGGTCGCCGGGGGACAGCTCCGGCCGGCACCGCTTGCACGGCCGGAACCCGGCGGCCTCCGCCGAGGCGGCGTGCCGGTAGAACCGGACGTTCCTGGACGCGGGGGTGCGCGCCGGGCAGATGGGCCGGCAGTAGATGCGCGTGGTCGTCACCGCCGTGTAGAAACGCCCGTCGAACCGGGCGTCGCGGGAGGAGACCGCCCGGTAGCAGGAGTCGAAGTCGAGCTCAAGTGGTGACATGCCTATGACGGTATGCGCCGGGACCGACAGGCGGCTGGCGGAAATCGGACCTCAGCGTGAAAGCGCAGGTCACCAGGTCGTACGGGGTGAGTGGCGGAAATCAGACCCTGGCGCGGGGCGAGATCACCGCTGGTGGCGCAGCGGCGAGAGGACGACCGGCAGCCAGCTCAACGCCATGATCACCGCGCCTGCCCAGAGCGACGCCCGCACGCCCCACACCTCGCCCAGCACTCCGGCGAGCAGGCCCCCGAGCCCGACGGCGCCGATCAGGACGAGGCGCATCGTGGCGTTCAGCCGGCCCAGCATGCCGTCCGGCGTCATCCGCTGCCGCACGCTGACAAGCAGCACGTTGTTGACCCCCGTGCGGAACGCCAGCACGAACCACGCCCCCGCCGCGGCCCACAGCCACGGGCCGCGGTCCAGGAACGGGATCACCAGCGTGGTGGGTGTCGTGGCGAGGCCGACCAGCAGCGTGGCCCGCCCGGCGCCGAGCCGGCGCCCGAACAGGCGCGCCGCGAACGACCCGGCCAGCGAGCCCAGCCCGCCCGTCGCCAGGAACGCCCCGAGCACCCACGCCGGGTACCCGAGCTGCCGGACCAGGAGGACGGGCAGCAGCACCGAGCACAGGTTGAAGGCGAGGTTCGCCATCGCCCCCATCACGGCCATCCCGACGAGGGCCGGGTTGCCGGCGAGGAAGCGCACCCCTTCGGCGATCTGCCGGCCCATCCCCTCGGCCGGCGTGCCGGGGTTCCCGTCGTGCCGGCCGACGGCAGGACCGCCCGGACCGCCCGGACCGTCCGGACCGTCCGGACCGGCCGGGGCGGCCCGGCCGGACGGCGGCGGCTCGGGGACGTGGCGCAGCCAGGCGGCCGACCACAGGTAGCTGAGGGCGTCCAGCAGCAGGGCCACGGGCGCTCCCATGGCCTGCACCAGGACTCCGCCCAGGCTCTTGCCGGTGACGTCCATGCCGGCCGAGGTGCCGACGAGCAGCGCGTTGGCCGCCGTCAGCCGGTCACGCCCGACGAGCCCGGGCAGCACGCTCACGGCCGCCAGCTCGAACACCAGCGTCCCGGCCCCCACGAGCATCGCCACCGCGTAGAGCTGGCCCATGCCGAGCCATCCCGCCCACCAGGCGACCGGCACGGACAGCAGCACGGCCGCCCGCGCCAGGTCCATGACGACCATGAGGCTCCGCCGCCGTGAGCGGTCCACCCAGACACCGGCGGGCAGCCCGAGCGCGAGCACCGTGAGCGTGCCGAGCGCGCTGAGCAGCCCGACCTCGCCCGGGCCCGCCCCGAGCGCCGTGACCGCGAGCAGGGGGAGACCGACCTGGCTGATCTGGCTGCCGAGCCCGCTGACCGCTCCGGCGGTGTACAGGCTGCGGAAGCCGCGCTGCCGCAGTAACGGCATCTCATGGGAAGCGACGGGAGAGGAGGTAGAGGCCATACCCCCGACGATGCTGAAATATCGGGGCATAGCGCTATCGATGAAGCGAGGCGTTCATCCAATGACCCTCACCCTGACCTTCACCGCCCAGGACATGGCCAACATCCGCTTCGCCGTCTCACCCCTCGGCGAGGTGGTGACCAGCGTGCGCGTGGTCAAGGACCCCGCCGCCCACCCCGCCCTCCGGCCCTGGGCCGAGGAGGTGCGCCGCCGCCTGGCGGACGTCGACTGGCGGCTGCTGTCCGACCTGGTGCCCGTCCCCACGATCTCGATCGCCGGCTTCACCTGCACCCCGCCGTCCACGTCCACGCCCGACCTGGAGACGGAGCTGGCCACGATGCGCGCCGCCGGCGACCGTGTCCGCTCCGACCTCGACACCGTGGGCGGCCCCCGCACCCCGCGCGTCCTGGCCCTGTACGACGACCCGGACAAGGGCCTCGAACGCCTGGCGGAGGAGGTGGGCGCCTACTGGGAGGCGGCGATCGCCCCGTACTGGCCGCGGATCAGGTCGCTGCTCGACGGCGAGATCCTGCGCCGGGCAAGGCTGCTGGCCGAGGGCGGCGCGGACCGCATGCTGGCCGACCTCGACGACGCGGTCACCTGGCGCGACGGCCGGCTGCACCTGCGGCACCGTTACGCCTCAGGGGTCCGCTCGCTGCGCGGGCTGGGGCTGCTGCTGGTGCCGTGCGTGTTCGCCTGGCCCCGGGTCTTCTCCGTCACGACGCCGCCGTACCAGCCGACGGTCCGCTACCCGCCCCGCGGCGTGGCGACGCTCTGGGAGCGGCGCACCGTGGACACGCCCGAGGCGCTGGCCACGGTGCTCGGCCGCACCCGGGCGCGGCTGCTGGCCGAGCTCGACCAGCCCGCCTCCACGCAGGACCTCGCCCGGCGCACCGCGCTGACCGAGCCCGGCGTGAGCCGGCACCTCGTCGCGCTGCGCGCCGCGGGCCTGTGCACGGCGCACCGCACCGGCAGGTACGTCCTCTACGCGCGCACGGAGGTGGCCGAGGCGCTCCTCACGCACCGATCCTGAGCCGGGTCACTTGGAGCTGACGCCGACCCCCAGGTCGAACTCCCGGTAGACCCGGGCCCAGAACCCGTCGCGCAGCCACACCCTGGCCTCCGGGAAGGGCCGCAGCGAATGGCCCAGCTCCTTCTCGGCCTCGATCAGCAGCTCCGTGTCGATGACCGTGGGCAGGATCGGCCCGGGCAGCAGGTCGCGGATGTTGTCGCGGCCACGCGTGAGGATCCACTTCTGCGCCACGTGCTCGCCGACGTCCTCCACCCGCGGGCGGCTGGGCCCCAGCTTGGCCACCTGGCCGGGCTTGACCTGAGGCTTGGTGGGCGCCCGTCCGGCGAACACCTGCGCGGGCGACGGCGCGGCCACGGGCGGCGCGACCGGGACGGGCTGCGGAGCGCGGCTGAAAAAGGGCCTCAGGAAATCAGCGGAGATCACTTCGACGGTGTCGGACTCCCACACGAGCCGCTCGGCCTGGTTGGTGCCGTACGGCGGCTCGACGCCCCACAGGTGGATGCGCACGCCGTACGCCTGGGCGGCCTCCACGGCGGGCACCATGTCCTCGTCGCCCGCCAGCAGGATGGTGTCGGTCACCGCGTGGTGGCGGGCCAGCGCCTCCAGGTCGCTCCTGATCTGCGCGTCGACGCCCTTCTGCTGGCCGCGGGCGTTGAGGTTGCCAAGCCGGACCTTGACCCAGGGAAGCTGGGCGATGACCCGCTGGTCGACGGTGGGCACGCGGTCACGGGCGGCGTCATACCAATAGATCCGCAGCAGCTCACCGGAAATACGGGCCATCGCGTGTTTCTGCAGACTCTGGATCAGCTCGTCCGCGGCCACCCGGTATTCTTTGCGTTCCTTGGCCCCCAGCAGGACTTCACCCGCGGCGGCGTACAGATAACCGACATCCACAAGGACGGCGTACTTGGCCGCCACAGGATGCGGCATGAGGTCTGGGATGGCCATGATGTCCTCCAGGCCGCAGCGTTAGTTGATCGGCCGACTATATACTCCTGCTTTTTTCTAGATAGTCCCAAGTCCCTGGGGAGTTGACACCCGTTTCCTGGGATCTCGCTAGGGCAGGGTGCTCATCCGCCAAGCCGCCTTCCCCGGAGACAGAGGCTTACGCATGCTTCTAGCTGGGTTTCGCCACATTCGCGGAGCGGGTGCGGCGGCCGGTCGCGCGGGCGCCGCCCGGGTGGCCAGAACGGCCACGAGTGCGGCGATCTCCTCGGGCGTGGCGTCGCCCCGGACGATCCTCAGATGCGGCTTCATCGAAACTCCTTGAACGTGGAGACTTCGGGCTTCAGCCCTGGGGAGGAAACGCGACACGGCGCCGTGCTGTTTATGACAGTACTTTTCGATAGGCTTCGAACGTGCGTACGGCTTACAAGGTGCGGGCCTACCCCACCGCCGAACAGGCGGCGGTACCGAACCGCACGTTCGGCTGCGTACGCGTGGTGTGCAACCGGATGCTGGCCTGGCGGCATGCCCGCTACCACGGTGAGCGGGTCACAACGAGCTTCACCCAGGCCAACGCCCATCTCACGGCGATGAAAGCGAGCGATGAACTGGCGTGGCTGAACGAGGTGTCGTCGGTGCCGCTGCAGCAGGCCATCCGTCACCAGCAGGTCGCCTTCACCAACTTCTTCGCCGCGCGGGCCAGATACCCGCGTTACAAGTCCCGGACAGGGCGGCGGAGCGCCGAGTACACCCGTTCGGGGTTTCGCTACCGAGACGGGCGGCTGTTCTTGGCGAAGATGGACGCGCCGCTGCGGTTCGTCTGGTCCTGGCCCGGCCTCGACCCGGCGACCATCGAACCCACCACGGTCACCGTGTCGCGCGACCCGTGCGGGCGCTGGTACGTTTCCTTCGCCGTGGACGTCGAAGACCCCGAACCGGCTCCGGCGACCGGCGCGATGGTGGGTGTGGACGTCGGAGTGAGGGATTTCGAGAAGATCATCAACCCGCACCGTAAAGTCTGTTCGTCCCGCACCGACTTCCTGCACCGAACCTCGGCGCGGCTGGTTCGCGACCACGACGTGATCGTGACAGAAGACCTCGACGTCAAGAACATGGTCCGCAACCGCGAGCCGGCCAAAGCGATCTCCGACTCCGGTTGGGGCGCCTTCCGCTGCATGCTGGAGTACAAGGCGGCCAAGAACGGTCGCCACCTGATCGTGATCGACCGCTGGTACCCCTCTTCCAAGACCTGTTCGGCGTGCGGGCATCTGCTGGCCGAACTCTCGCTCAGCATCCGGACGTGGCAGTGCCCGTCCTGCGGCACCCGGCATGACCGGGACGTCAACGCCGCGAAGAACATCCTGGCGGCAGGTCTTGCCGTGTCGGCCTGTGGAGGTGACGTCAGACATTCCGGGTCCTCCCGGGTGCAGTCGCCGGTGAAGCAGGAACCCCAGCCTGTGAAGGCTGGAATCCCCCGCCTTGAGGCGTGGAGAGGAAGTCAAAGCGGGATGTTCCCATGCTTCTTGGCGGGGAGCGAGGCGCGTTTGTTGCGCAGCGCCCGCAGCGCCCGGACCACCTGGGCGCGGGTCTCCGACGGCTTGATCACGGCGTCCACGTAACCGCGCTCGGCCGCGATGTAGGGGTTGGCCAGCGTGTCCTCGTACTCCGTGACCAGCCGGGCGCGCTCGCTGTCGGGGTCCTCGGCCGCCGCCAGCTCGCGCCGGTAGAGGATGTTGACCGCGCCCTGGGCGCCCATCACCGCGATCTGGGCGGTCGGCCAGGCCAGGTTGATGTCCGCGCCGAGGTGCTTCGAGCCCATGACGTCGTACGCGCCGCCGTACGCCTTGCGGGTGATCACTGTGACGAGCGGGACGGTCGCCTCCGCGTAGGCGTAGAGGAGCTTGGCGCCCCGCCGGATGATTCCGTTCCATTCCTGATCTGTACCCGGCAGGAATCCCGGAACATCAACAAATGTCAGGATCGGGATATTGAAAGCATCACATGTGCGTATGAAACGGGCAGCCTTCTCGGATGCGTCGATATCCAGACATCCGGCGAAATGCATGGGTTGGTTGGCCACCACGCCCACCGATTGCCCGTCCACCCGGCCGTACCCGACCACGATGTTCGGCGCAAACAGCGCGTGGACCTCCAGAAACTCCCCGTCGTCCAGCACGCGCTCGATCACCCGGTGCATGTCGTACGGCTGGTTGGCCGAGTCGGGGATCAGCGTGTCCAGCTCCGGATCGGGCTCCAGGTCGGCCGCCGTCTCGAACACCGGAGCCTCGTCCAGGTTGTTCGAGGGCAGGTAGGACAGCAGCTCCTTGACGTACTCCAGCGCGTCGTCCTCGTCGGCGGCCTGGTAGTGGGCCACGCCCGACTTCGTGTTGTGCGTGTGCGCCCCGCCCAGCTCCTCGAACGTGACCTCCTCGCCCGTCACCGTCTTGATCACGTCCGGGCCGGTGATGAACATCTGCGAGGTCTGGTCCACCATCACGATGAAGTCCGTCAGCGCGGGCGAGTACACGTGGCCGCCCGCCGCGGCGCCCATGATGAGCGAGATCTGCGGGATCACGCCCGAGGCGTGCACGTTGCGCTTGAAGATCTCCGCGTACAGGCCCAGCGCGACCACGCCCTCCTGGATGCGCGCGCCGCCGCCCTCGTTGATGCCGATGATCGGGCAGCCCGTCTTCAGCGCCATGTCCAGCACCTTGACGATCTTCTCGCCGTACACCTCGCCGAGCGAGCCGCCGAACACGGTCACGTCCTGCGAGAACACGCAGACCTGGCGCCCGTCCACGGTGCCGTAGCCGGTGATCACGCCGTCGCCGTACGGCCTGCGCCGCTCCAGCCCGAACATCGTCGACCGGTGCCGGGCGAACTCGTCGAACTCCACGAACGAGCCCTCGTCCAGCAGCGCCAGCACCCGCTCCCGGGCCGTCATCTTGCCCCGCGCGTGCTGCTTCTCCACCGCCGCGGCGGACCCGGCGTGGACCGCCTCCTCCAGCCGCTGCTCCAGATCGGCGATCTTCCCGGCCGTGGTGTGGATGTCGGGCAGTTCTGGTATGGCGTCCGCTGTCATGCGCGCAAGGGTAATCCCTCCTCCTAGAGTGGATCCATGACGGACGCGGTTCGCACGCACGCCCTTCTCAAGCGCTACGGACCGCAGGTCGCGGTGGCGGGCGTCGACCTCGTCGTCCCGGCGGGCAGTTTCGCCGGGCTCGTCGGCCCCAACGGCGCCGGCAAGACCACCACCCTCAGCATGGTCACCGGGCTGCTCCGCCCCGACGGCGGGCGCGCCGAGGTCGGCGGCCTCGACGTGTGGCGTGACCAGCTCCAGGTCAAGGCGCGCATCGGCGTGCTGCCCGAGGGGCTGCGGCTGTTCGAGCGGCTCTCGGGCCGGGAGCTGCTGCTCTACTGCGGCCGGCTGCGCGGCATCCCCAGGGCCGACGTCGAGCGGCGCGCCGCAGAGCTGCTGCGCGTCATGGACCTGGAGGACGCGGCGGGCAAGCTCGTCGTCGACTACTCCACCGGCATGCGCAAGAAGATCGGCCTGGCCGCGGCGCTGCTGCACAACCCGGCCGTGCTCTTCCTGGACGAGCCGTTCGAGGGCGTCGACCCGGTCAGCGCCAGCACGCTCACCGAGGTGCTGCGCCGCTACACCGCCTCCGGATCCACCGTCATCTTCTCCAGCCACGTCATGGACCTGGTCGAGCGGCTGTGCGACTGGGTGTCGGTCATGAGCGGCGGCCACATCGTGGCCCAGGGCCCGATCGGCGAGGTGCGTGGCGGGCACAGCCTCAACGAGGCGTTCCTGCGGCTCGTCGGCGGCCCGCGCGCCGCCGGTGACGCGGGGCTGAGCTGGCTCGGCTCCCAGCCCGCGAGTCCAGCAGTCCAGGAGGAGGCGTGATCGGCACGGCGGCGCTGTTCGCGCAGCTCAAGCTCCGCCTCATCGCCGGGGCCCTGCGCGGCGACCTCCAGCGCAAGCTCGGCTTCGTCTTCACCCTCGTCATGGCCGCCGGCATCGCCGTGCTGGGCTTCGGCCTCATGACGCTGGTGCGCCTGGCGCCGCGCGACCTCGCCACCGACCTCGTCGTCGTCGCCTACACCGCCATCCTGGTGGGCTGGATGACGGTGCCGCTGCTCGCGTTCGGGCTCGACGACACGCTCGACCCGGCGCGGCTGTCGCTGTTCCCGCTGCGCACGCGTGAGCTCGCGACCGGCCTGCTCGCCGCGTCGGCCACCGGGGCCTGGCCGGTCGCCACGCTGATCGTCGTCGCCGGCGCGCCGGCCGGCCTGGCCGACGGCCCGGGCGGCGTGCTGATCGGGCTGGTCGCCGTGCTCCTGCAGTTCGCCCTCTGCCTGGTGCTGTCCCGGCTCGTCACCACCTCCCTGTCGGGCGCGCTGCGCACCCGGCGCGGTCGCGACCTGCTGGCCGTGGCCGCGCTGTTCGTCGTGCTGCTCGCCCAGCTGCCCAACGTGCTCCTCAACGCCGACCTCGGCGACCCGGCCGCGATGCTGCGCGGCGCGGCTGACGTCCTGAGGTGGACGCCGCCGGGCCTGCTGGCCCACGCGATGGCCGACGGCGGGCTCGCCGGCCTGGCCGAGGTCGCCGTCGTGGCGCTGCTCGTCGTGCTGGCCGCCTGGCTGTGGATCAAGGCGCTGAACCGGGCGCTGGTCACCCCCGACGCCTCCACCCAGACCGCCTCCGTACGCGAGGGCGGCGGGCTGGCCGACCGGATCCTGCCCGACGGGCCGCTGGCGGCCGTGGTGGCCAAGGAGCTCAAGTATCTCCGGCGGGAGCCGCGCTTCCGGGTGCTGTGGTTCAGCGCGATCGCCGTGAGCGTCGCGATCGCGTTCTCGCTCAGCTCCAACACTCCGGGCGGGGCCGGCCCTGGGCTGCCGATCGGGGTCACCTCGATGGCCGCCATCATGATCGCGCTCCAGTCGGGCAACGTCTACGGCATCGACGGCCCGTCCCTCTGGATGAACGTCGTGGCCATCGGCTCCGAGGACGGCTTCCGCACCGACCTGGCCGGCCGGCACCTGGCGAGCGCCATCGCCGCTACGCCGCTGCTCGTCCTCATCGCCGTGGCGGCGTCGCTGTTCACCGGGCATCCCGGGGCGATCCCCCTGGCCGTCCTCGCCGCGTGGGGCGCGCTCGGCGTCGGGCTCGGCGTCGGCACGGTCACCAGCGTCACCATCCCGTACACGGTGCCCGAGCGCATGAACGCCTTCACCGGAGCCGCCCCCGGACAGGGCGGCCAGGCGTTCGCCTCCGCCATGGGGGCGTTCGCCGGGATCTTCGCCCTGTCGCTGCCGCTCGCGATCCCGATCGCGTTCGGGCTGGTCTGGCTGTGCGCCGTCGCCCCGGTGTACGGGCTGCTGATCGAGACGCTCGGCCGCCGGCTGGGCACGACGATCGGGTTCGCCCGGATGCCGGAGCTCGTGGCCGCCGTGTCCAGGCCCACCTGAGCCCGCGACGAGCCCTGTGAGCAGTGGTCTAGTCCATTAGGTGAGACCGGGCTACGTCCTCCGGCGGCGACTGGATACCCTTCGAGGCATGATTGACCAGGGGATCCAGCGTCGCAGCGCCGCCGTCACCGAGATGCCCGACGAGCTGCGGCACGATGTGCGACTGCTCGGCAAGCTGCTCGGCCAGGTCATCGCCGAGCAGGGTGGCGAGGACCTCCTGGCCGACGTCGAGCGCCTGCGCAAGGCGGTCATCGCCGCGCGCCGTGGCGAGGTGTCGGCCGACGAGATCACGGCCATGGTGGAGGCGTGGGAGATCGACCGGGCGGTCCAGATCGCCCGCGCGTTCACCTGCTACTTCCATCTGGCCAACCTCGCCGAGGAGCACTACCGCATCCGCACCCTGCGGGAGCGCGACACCGAGGGCGGCGTCCAGCGCGAGTCGCTGGCGCAGGCCGTCCACGAGCTGGGCGCCGACCGCGTCGCCGAGCTGGTGGAGAGCCTGGAGCTGCACCCCGTGCTCACCGCCCACCCGACCGAGGCACGCAGGCGGGCCGTCGTCACCGCGATCCAGCGGATCAGCGGCCAGCTCACCGAGTACAACGCCCCCGGCCGCGGCGCCTCCGAGCGCGCGGAGAGCCGGCGGCGGCTGCTGGAGGAGATCGACCTGCTCTGGCGCACCGCCCACCTGCGCCCGAGCAAGCTCGACCCGCTCGACGAGGTGCGCACCGCCATGGCCGCCTTCGACGAGACGCTGTTCCGCGTCGTGCCGCAGGTCTACCGTTCCCTCGACGCGGCGCTGGCCGACGGCACGGGCACCCGGGCGCCGCTCGCCCGGCCGTTCATCCGCTACGGGAGCTGGATCGGCGGCGACCGCGACGGCAACCCCAACGTCACCGCCAAGGTCACCCGCGAGGCCGTGCAGATCCACGCCGAGCACGTGCTGACCGCGCTGGAGAACGCCACCACCCGCATCGGCCGCACCCTTACCTCCACCGCGCAGTTCGCGCCGCCCTCGCCCGAGCTGAAGGGCGCCATCGCCGCGGCCGAGGACGCGCACCCCGAGCTGGTCTCCGAGCTGGCCACCCGCTCGCCGCGCGAGCCGCACCGGCAGTGGCTGCTGTTCGTGGCCGCCCGCATCGCCGCCACCCGCCGCCGCGACCTCGACCTCGCCTACCTGTCGCCCGGCGACCTGCTCGCCGACCTGCGCCTGGCCCAGGAGTCGCTGGCCCGCCACGCCGCCCGCCAGGCGTACGGGGAGCTGCAGCACCTCATCTGGCAGGTCGAGACGTTCGGCTTCCACCTGGCCGAGCTGGAGGTGCGCCAGCACTCCCAGGTCCACGCCGCGGCCCTGGAGGAGATCCGGGCCGGCGGCGAGCTGTCGGAGCGCACCGAGGAGGTGCTGTCCACGATCCGGGTGATCGGCTGGATCCAGGAGCGGTTCGGCGTACGCGCCTGCTCCCGCTACGTGGTCTCCTTCACCCGGGGCGCGGACGACGTCGCCGCCGTCTACGAGCTGGCCGAGCACGCGCTCGGATCGCGGGCGCCAGTACTCGACGTGGTGCCGCTGTTCGAGTCGGGCCAGGACCTCGCCAACTCGCCCGGCGTGCTGTCCGGCATGCTCGACATCCCGCAGGTGCGCGACCGGCTCCCCGCCACCGGCCGGTGCATGGAGGTCATGCTCGGCTACTCCGACTCCGCCAAGGAGCTCGGCCCCGCCGCCGCCACGCTGCGGCTGTACGAGGCGCAGGAGCGGCTGACCGCCTGGGCGGCGGAGCACGACGTGCGGCTGCGCATGTTCCACGGCCGCGGTGGCGCGCTCGGCCGCGGCGGCGGGCCGGCCAACCGCGCCGTGCTCGCCCAGGCACCCGGCTCGGTCGCCGGCCGGTTCAAGGTCACCGAGCAGGGCGAGGTCATCTTCGCCCGCTACGGCCACCTGGCGATCGCCCGCCGGCACATGGAGCAGGTGGCCAACGCCGTGCTGCTCGCCTCCTCGCCCACGCTCGGGGAGCGCGCGGCCGCCGCCGCCGAGCGGTTCCGCCCGCTGGCCGAGCGGGTGGCCACCGCCTCGGAGGCCGCGTACCGGTCGCTGACCGAGGCGCAGGGCTTCCCCGAGTGGTTCAGCCTGGTCAGCCCGTTGGAGGAGCTGGGCTCGCTGCGGCTCGGCTCGCGCCCGGCGCGCCGCGGGCTCGGCGCGCCGCGCTCGCTGGACGACCTGCGCGCCATCCCGTGGGTGTTCGCCTGGGCGCAGACCCGGGTCAACCTGCCCGGCTGGTACGGCCTGGGCACCGGCCTCGCCTCGGTCGGCTCGCTGGACGAGCTGCGGGCCGCCTACCAGGAGTGGCCGCTGTTCAACGCGCTGCTCGACAACGCCGAGATGTCGCTGGCCAAGACCGACCGCTCGATCGCCGAGCACTACCTGGAGCTGGGCGGCCGGCCCGACTTCGCCCGCCAGGTGCTGGAGGAGTACGACCTGACGCGGCGCCTGGTGCTGGAGGTGACGGGGCACACGCGGCTGCTGGAGAACCGCAAGGTCCTCTCGCGGGCCGTCCAGCTCCGCGACCCGTACGTGGACGCGCTGTCGCACCTGCAGCTGCGCGCGCTGCGCGCCCTGCGCACGGGCTCCCCGTCGGAGCACGAGCGCGAGCGCCTGTCCACGCTCCTCCTGCTCTCGGTCAACGGCGTCGCGGCCGGCCTGCAGAACACCGGCTGAGCCGACCGGGTCTCTTTCGAAACGCCGAGGGCCCGGTCGCCAGGCGACCGGGCCCTCGAAGCCCCGAGCTCAGCGCAGGCCGGTGAAGAAGGCGTGGATGTCGGAGGTGAGGGCCTCCGTGGCGGTGTGGGCCGTGTAGTGGCCGTGGACGGGGGCCGGGAGGGTCTTCCACGAGACGATCCGGGCGTGGTCGCGCTCGGCGAAGGCGCGGATGGACCGGAAGTCGCCCTCGGCCATGGCCAGCGCCATCGGCACCGTCGTCGGCTCCTTGCCGGCCTGCTGGGCGCTCTGCTGGGCGCGGGCGTTCTCCCAGTACAGGCGCAGCGCCGAGCCGGCCGTGCCGGTGAACCAGTGGATGGCGGCGTTCAGCAGCACGAAGTCGTCGTCCAGGTCCTCGTCGAAGAGCTGGGCGAGCCAGCCGACCAGGCCGGCGGGCGAGTCGGCGATGGCGTGGGCGAGCGTCTGCGGCTGCTGCGAGTGCAGGACGTTGAAGGCCCCCTTCTCCTTCCAGAACCAGTCGAGCACGGCCAGCCCCGCCTGGTCCTCCTCGCTCAGGCCGGCGAACTCGGCCGGGTCGCCCGAGGGGAACGAGAAGATCTGCGTCACGTGCACGCCCACCACCTGGTCCGGGGCGAGGCGGGCCAGCTCGGGGGAGATCATGGAGCCGGCGTCGTTGCCGACCGCGCCGTAGCGGTCGTAGCCGAGGCGGGCCATGAGCTCCGCCCACGCGCGGGCGATGCGGAGGTTGTCCCAGCCGGTCTCGGTGGTGGGGCCGGAGAAGCCGTAGCCGGGCAGCGACGGGATGACCAGGTGGTAGTGGCGCGACAGCGGCTCGACGGCGTTGAGGTACTCGGCGATCGAGCCGGGCCAGCCGTGGGTGAGGATCAGCGGCAGGGCGTCCGGGTTCTCGGAGCGGATGTGGAGGAAGTGGATCCGCTGGCCGTCGATCTCGGTGGTGAACTGCGGGTGGGCGTTGAGGCGGGCCTCCTGGGCGCGCCAGTCGAAGCCGGTGCGCCAGCGGGTGACCAGGCGCCGCACCCGCTCGACGCTGACCCCCTGGTCGGCGCCCGGGATCTCGTCGGTGAAGCGGGTCAGCGCGAGGCGGGCCTGCAGGTCGTCGAGCTCGGCCTGGGGGATCTCGACGCGGAAGGGGCGGATCTCGGCGCTGCTGGCGGTCATGCTGGACACCTCTCCGAAAGGAACGGAACGCTTTGTTCTGTCTCCAGAATAGCAGAACGGAATGATTTGTTCCACTATTTTGGGTCCGATCCACAGAGATCGTGACCGCGGCCATGGCCCGCGCCGGGAGCACGCATGAGCGCGCCGCCCCCGTCAGGCCCGGACGCGTTCGTGACCCGAGTAGACGTTGCAGCGCTCGCCGCGCAGGAACCCCACCAGCGTCATCCCGAACTCCCTGGCCACGTCCACGGCCAGCGACGACGGCGCGGAGACCGCGCACACCACCGGCACCCCGGCCGCCAGCGCCTTCTGCATGATCTCGTAGCTGGCCCGGCCGCTGACCATGAGCACGTGCCGGTCCAGCGGCAGCCGCCCGGCCAGCGCCGCCCAGCCGGTCACCTTGTCCACGGCGTTGTGCCGGCCCACGTCCTCCCGTACGGCCAGCAGCTCGCCCTCCGGGGTGAACAGGCCGGCCGCGTGCAGCCCGCCCGTCTTGCCGAAGACGCCCTGCCCCGCGCGCAGCCGGTCCGGCAGGCCGTACAGCACCTCGGGCGTCAGCTCGACGGCCCCGGACGGCACGGGACGGCAGCGGTCGCGCAGCGCGTCGAGGCTGGCCGAGCCGCACACGCCGCACGCGCTGGAGGTCAGGAAGTGGCGCTCCAGCGCCGGCAGGTCGGGGATCGGGCCGCGCAGCCGTACGGTGACCGTGTTGTAGCGGGCCTCGGGCGGCACGTCCTCGTCGGTGCAGTAGCCGATGGCCGCGATGCGGCCCGCCGAGACGAGCCCCTCCGCGTGCAGGAACCCGGCAGCCAGCTCGAAGTCGTGGCCCGGCGTCCGCATGGTGATCGCCACCGTACGGCGGGCGCCGTCGAGCGAGGTCAGCCGGATCTCCAGCGGCTCCTCGGTGGCCAGGTCGTCGCGGCGGTCGCGGGTGATCCCGCCGGACAGCTCACGGACGCGGACGCGGGCGGTGGGCCCGGGGCGCTCGCTCATGCCCGGCGCACCGTCGCCGTCGCGTTGTAGTCGGGGATCCGGGCGTCGGGGGAGCGGCGTGACTCGTCGAGCAGCACGTTTCCCTCGGGCCAGTGGATCTGCAGGTTGCCCGGCACGATCGGCGCACGCAGCACCTTGCCCCGGTAGGAGCGCTCGCCGGAGCGCAGCTCGACCGGGGTGCCGTCGGGCAGGCCCAGCCGGTCGGCGTCGTAGGCGCTCATCAGCACCGCCTCGCGGGTGGCGCCGTTGAAGCCGTCGAGCCGCTCGTGGACCATGCTGTTGAACTGCTTGCCCCGCCGCGTGGCCACCATGAACGCCCCGTCCGGCCGCTCCAGGGCGGGCAGCGGCACGGCGGAGAACCTCGCCAGCCCGTCGGCGGTCTGGAACCGGCCGTCGGCGAACAGGCGCCGCCCCCCGTACTGGACGTTGTCGCCGAACGCGCCCAGCCCCGCGATGCCCGCGTAGAACGGCACCGCCCGCTCGATCTCCTCCCGGATCGCGGGCGTGCCCGTGAAGCGGACCTTCGGCGCGAGCGCGGGCCGCGTGCGGGCCGCCAGCTCGGTGAAGATCTTCCACTCCGGCCACGCCTCGCCCACCCGGGGCCCCTCCACCTCCGGCGAGAAGATGATCCGCCGTTCGGTCGAGGTCTCGGTCACGCCGCCCGTCATCTCGTAGCGGGTCTGCGCGGGCAGCAGCAGCACGTCGCCGTCGGACGGCGCCAGCATCTGGGACGACAGCACGATGTCGACGTGGACACGCAGGCGCGGCCGGCGCAGCGCCTCGCGGCAGTAGGCGGGGTCGGGCAGCACCTCCAGGAAGTTGCCGCCGCTGGAGACCAGCACGTCCAGCTCGCCGGCGTGGGCCGCGTCGATCATGTCGGTCGCGGTCAGGCCGGGCGCCGCGGGCACCTCGAAGCCCCACAGATCGGTGAACCGCGCGGCGTTCCCGGGGGTGACGGGCAGCCCGCCCGGCAGTCCCGTGGCGTACGCGCCCATCTCGGCGCCGCCCTGCACCCCGCTGTGCCCCCGGATCGGCATCAGCCCGCAGTGCTCGCGCCCCACGAATCCCCGGGCGAGCGCCACGTTGACGATGGCCCGCACGTTGTCCTCGCCGAAGGTGTGCTGCGTGATGCCCATCGACCACACCAGCACCGCCGACCTGGCCTCGGCCAGCAGCCGGGCCAGCCGCAGCATCTCGTCGCGCGAGGCGCCCGACAGCGCCTCCAGCTCCTCCCACGACTGCCCGGCGACCGCCTCGCGCGCCCGCTCGAACCCCGTCGTACGGTCCGCCACGAACTTCTCGTCCACCCAGCCCCGCTCGACCAGGTGCTTGAGCACCCCGTTGAGGAAGCCGATGTCGCCGCCCACGTTCACGCCGAAGAACTCGTCGGTGATCCTCGTGCCGAACACGGCCGACTCCGCGTTGGAGGGCACCCAGTACAGCTCCATGCCCGGCTCGCGGTAGGCGTTGACCATGGCCACCCGGGTGCCGGCCTTCTTGGCGTGGTAGAGGTACTTCATCGCCACCGGCTGGTTGTTCGACGGGTTGGATCCGATGAAGACGATGAGGTCGGAGCCGATCCAGTCGGTGTAGGAGCAGGTGGTGGCCGCCGCGCCGATCGTCTGCTTGAGCGCCACCGTCGAGGGCGAGTGGCAGATGCGCGCCGCGTTGTCGATGTTGTTGCTGCCGAGCGCCCGCACCGCCTTCTGGGCGGCGTAGTAGTTCTCGTTCGGTACGCCCCTGCTGGTGAGGTACACGCCGAAGCGCGCGTCGCGCAGCCCGGCCGCCGCGATCGTCAGCGCCTCGTCCCACGAGACGCGCGTGAAGCCCGGCTCGCCCGCGCGGCGCAGCATCGGGTACGGCAGGCGTCCCAGCTCGCGCAGCTCCGCGCTGCGCCGCCCGGCCAGCGCCGACACGTCACGCAGCAGCGAGACGTCCAGGGCGGGCATCGTGTTGAGCGGCAGGAGGCGCAGCCGGATGTTGCACAAATGGATCTCGTCCATGGTCCAGTCGCGCATGCCCTTGGTGCCGAGCGCGCAGCCGTCGCACGTGCCCTGGGTGAGGATGCGCCAGGCGTACCTCCTGCGTCCCTTGACCGCGCGGAACGCCTTCAGCAGCTCCAGGTAGTTGTTCGGCTTGCGCAGGCCCAGGCCGAACGGCCGCCAGGACGCCCAGTTGCGTGGATCGAGAAGCTTGCTCACCCCTCCATCTTGCTCCCCCGCCCGGCTCGTTCCGCCAGGGGAGGGAACCCCGGTTGTCAGCGCTGGGGGCCGCGTCGGAGAAGATGGACGGGTGCCGGACTCGCGCTACTCCGATCTCGAACGCCCGCCCCTGTCGGAGGCGGCGCTCAACCGCGCCCTCGTCCGGCCGGGCAGCCTGTGGACGGGCATCGCCGTGGTCGAGAGCACCGGCTCCACCAACGCCGACCTGGCCGGCCTGGCCCAGCAGGGGGGCGCGGAGGGCACGGTGCTGGTGGCCGAGGAGCAGCTGGCCGGCCGGGGCCGGCTCGGCCGCTCCTGGAGCGCGCCCCCCCGCTCGAGCCTGATCGTGTCGGTGCTGCTGCGGCCGCGGCCGCCGATCGCCACGCACGGCTGGCTGCCGCTGCTGTTCGGCGTGGCCGCCGCCTCGGCCGTGCGCCGGCTGGGCGAGGTGGACGTGCGCCTCAAGTGGCCCAACGACCTGCTCATCGGCGACCGCAAGCTGGCCGGGGTGCTGGCCGAGCGCGTGGAGGGCGCGGTGGTCGTCGGCATGGGCCTGAACGTGTCGCTGCGCGCCGACGAGCTGCCGGTGGGGACGGCCACGTCACTGGCCCTCCAGGACGCCGCCTGCCTCGACCGTGACCCGCTGCTGCGGGCCGTGCTGCGCGAGGTCGAGAGCCACTACGCCGACTGGGCCGAGGCCGGCGGCGACGCCGACAAGGCCGGGCTGCGCGCCGCCTACCAGGCGTCCAGCGCCACCATCGGGCGCGAGGTGCGGGTCGAGCTGCCCGGCGACCGCTTCCTGACGGGCCGGGCCACGGGCGTCGACGCGAGCGGCCGCCTCCAGCTCACCGCCGAGGGCGAGAGCCACACGCTCAGCGCCGGAGACGTCGTCCACCTGCGCCCGTCCGCCTGACGGCGCGCCCTCGGGAAGCTCGGCGTAGCCGCGCGTCCCCCGAGGTGGCACGATACGCGCATGACCATCCCGGACCATCACCTCACGCAGGGTGAACGTCGCGTCAGGTCCTTCCACCCGCACTGGAAGCGCCTCATCGGCCCCGCGGCCGCGCTCGTGCTCGTCGCCGCGGCCTCGGGCGCGGCGCTGTTCCTCATCCCGGGCGACTGGGAGTACTCCTCCTACGCCAGGATCGCCGTCTACGCGATCGCCCTCATCCTGCTGGTCGTCTGGTCGTTCGTCCCGTACCTCCAGTGGAAGAACACCGGCTACGTGCTGACCACGCACCGGTTCACGATCAGCTCCGGGGTGCTCAACAAGTCGACCGACGAGATCCCGATGGCCAAGGTCAACACGGTCAGCTCCGACCAGACGTTCGTCGAGCGGCTGCTCGGCTGCGGCACGCTCACCGTGGAGTCCGCGGGCGACCGGGGGCAGATCGTCCTGCGCGACATCCCGCACATCCAGGAGGTCCGGGCCGACCTGTTCCGGCTCCTGGAGGACGCCACCGACGGCGACCTCGACGGCCGTTGACCTCCGAGGACAGGCACGTCGAGCCGGCGGCCGAGGACAGGCCCAGCCGGCCGACGGCCGAGGAGATCGGCCTGCTGCTGGCCGGGATGCCCGCCCGCCTCACGCGCTCGGAGGTCGCGGCCGGCGCCGGCGTCTCCCAGCGGCTGGCCGAGCGGATCTGGCGCGCCCTGGGGTTCCCCACGTTCGCCGACGACGCGGTCGCCTTCTCCGAGGCCGACGTGTCCGCGCTGGGGAGGGTGCGGGAGATGCTCGACCGCGGCCTGCTGGACGAGGCCACGGCCATCCGCATGGCCCGCGCCCTCGGCCAGACCACGGCCCGGCTCGCCCAGTGGCAGGCCGAGATCATCATCGGCCACCTGCTGCCCGCGGAGGGCGAGCCGTCCGACGAGGAGCTGGACCGTGTGGTCGCCACGGCCCGCGAGCTGCTGCCCGACTTCGAGCAGCTCCTCGTGCACGTCTGGCGGGCCCAGCTCGCCGCCGCGGGCACGCGCCTGCTCGCCCTGGCCGACATGCGTCCCGAGGCCGCCCTGGGCCGCGTGTCGCTGGCCGTGGGGTTCGCCGACCTGGTGGCGTTCACCCGGCGGGCCAGGGAGCTTGACGAGCGGGAGCTGGCCGACCTCGTCGAGGGGTTCGAGGCGCGCGCGGCCGACATCGTGGCGGCCCACGGCGCCCGGCTGGTCAAGACCCTCGGCGACGAGGTGCTCTTCACCGCGCCCACGCCGGCGGGTGCCGCCGCGATCGCGCTCGACCTGGCCGGCACGGCCGAGCTGCGCATCGGCCTGGCGTACGGGCCGGTGGTGCCGATGATGGGCGACGTGTTCGGCACCACGGTCAACCTGGCCGCCCGGCTGACCGCCGCCGCCCGGCCGGGCACGATCGTCGTGGACTCCGGCATGGCCGAGGGACTCGCCCAGGGCCTCGCCGGGGGCCTGGCGGGCGAGCCGGGCTTCGAGGTGCGCCCGATGCGGCGCAGAAACCTGAGGGGCCTCGGCATGGTGCGGCCCCATCTCTTGCGGCGATCATCCTCCTGACGCAGGATGGCTGCCATGCCGTACGAAGTGCGGGGCGTCATCGCCCGAGGTAAAGGCAGGGAAGTCTCCGTCGAGAAGGTGATCGTGCCCGATCCCGGGCCGGGCGAGGCCGTCGTCGCCGTGCAGGCGTGCGGGGTCTGCCACACCGACCTCCACTACCGCGAGGGCGGCATCAGCGACGACTTCCCGTTCCTGCTCGGCCATGAGGCGGCGGGCGTCGTGGAGGCCGTCGGCGAGGGCGTCACGGGGGTCGAGCCGGGCGACTTCGTGATCCTCAACTGGCGGGCCGTGTGCGGCCAGTGCCGGGCCTGCCTGCGCGGCCGGCCGTGGTACTGCTTCGCCACCCACAACGCCACCCAGAAGATGACGCTGGAGGACGGCACCGAGCTGTCGCCCGCGCTCGGCATCGGCGCGTTCCTCGGCAAGACGCTGGTGGCGGCCGGACAGTGCACCAAGGTCTCACCCGAGGCCCCGGCGACCGTCGCGGGCCTGCTGGGGTGCGGCGTCATGGCCGGCCTCGGCGCCGCCCTCAACACCGGCGGCGTCACGCGCGGCGACTCGGTCGCGGTCATCGGCTGCGGCGGTGTCGGCGACGCGGCCGTCCTGGGCGCGCAGCTGGCCGGCGCCTCGAAGATCATCGCGATCGACGTGGACGACCGCAAGCTCTCCTGGGCCCGCGACTTCGGCGCCACCGACACGGTCAACTCCCGCGAGAACGACCCGGTCGAGGCGGTCCGCGACCTCACCGGCGGGTTCGGCGCCGACGTGGTCATCGACGCGGTCGGGCGTCCGGAGACGTACAAGCAGGCGTTCCACGCCCGCGACCTGGCCGGCACGGTGGTGCTCGTCGGCGTGCCCACCCCGGAGATGACGCTGGAGCTGCCCCTGCTCGACGTCTTCGGCCGCGGCGGGTCGCTGAAGTCGTCCTGGTACGGCGACTGCCTGCCGAGCCGCGACTTCCCCATGCTCATCGACCTCTACCTCCAGGGCCGGCTCCCGCTCGACAAGTTCGTCACCGAGACCATCGGGCTGGACGACGTCGAGGAGTCGTTCGCCAAGATGGGCCGCGGCGAGGTGCTGCGTTCGGTGGTGATCCTCTAATGCTCGATAAAGTCGTCACCTCGGGGACGTTCTCGCTCGACGGCGGTACGTGGGACGTCGACAACAACGTCTGGCTGGCCGGCGGCGCGCGCGAGGTCGTCGTCATCGACGCCGCCCACGACGCGCGGGCCATCGCCGAGCGCGTCGGCGGTCGCGCCGTCCGCGCCATCGTGTGCACCCACGCCCACAACGACCACATCAACGCCGCCCGGGAGCTGGCCGAGCTGACCGGCGCGCCGATCCGGCTGCACCCGGCCGACCAGGTGCTGTGGGAGCAGGTGTACGGCGACGCGGTGCCGTACGAGCCGCTGGCCGACGGCGAGAAGCTGGAGGCGGGCGGCGTCACGCTGGAGGTGCTGCACACCCCCGGCCACTCCCCGGGGGCGGTCTGCCTGCACGCCCCGGACCTCGGGGTGCTCTTCAGCGGCGACACGCTGTTCAAGGGCGGCCCCGGCGCGACCGGCCGGTCCTACTCGTCCTTCGACACCATCATCGCCTCGATCCGCGACCGGCTGCTGACGCTGCCGCCCGAGACCGTCGCCCACACCGGCCACGGCGAGTCCACCTCGATCCGCGCGGAGGCGCCTCACCTGGAGGAATGGCTGGCCAGAGGTCACTGAAGCCTTACCTCGATGTGGCGGAGGTAACGTAGGCAAGCCTTACCAAACTGGGCTACATTTAGGTTTGCCTAACCTACCGGCTGTCCAGAGAGTGAGAGGCTGTCCCCCGCATGTACGTGTGTGTCTGTCGTGCCGTGACCGAGAACGAGGTGCACGACTGCATCGCCTCAGGGGCGCGGACGGCTCGCCAGGTGCGCGACACCACTGGTGCCGGTGGGGACTGTGCCTCTTGTGTCCGGAAAATCTGTGCGATGCTGAAACGGTCTGAGGAACTGACGACCGCATAGCACGAGGGGCCCGTCCATGCAGGGCGACAAACAGATCATCGAGCTGCTCAACGAGCAGTTGACGGCGGAGCTCACCGCCATCAACCAGTACTTCCTGCACGCCAAGATGCAGGAGAACTGGGGTTACACGAAACTGGCCAAGCACACCCGCGACGAGTCGATCGACGAGATGCGGCACGCCGAGCGCCTGACCGACCGCATCCTCTTCCTCGAGGGGCTGCCCAACTACCAGCGGCTCGGCACGCTGCACATCGGGCAGACCGTCGAGGAGCAGCTGAAAGCCGACCTGGAGGTGGAGCTGGCGGTGGTGCAGCGGCTGCGCCCGGGCATCCAGCTCATGCGCGAGAAGGGCGACGTCACCTCGGCCCGCATCTTCGAGGAGATCCTGGCCGACGAGGAGCACCACATCGACTACCTCGAGACGGAGCTGGCGCTCATCCACAGCCTGGGGGAGCAGCTCTACCTCGCCCGCTACACCGAGCCGCCGAGCGTCTGACCCGTGGCGCGACACGCCGCCGCGCGACACGCCCGCCGGGGCTCCTCCGGCGGGCGTCGCCGTTTTCTGGAGAGGCTCGCGTGATTTCCGGGACGGGCGTGGCGGGATGGAAAGAACAAGACCGTACATTTCTCGCGGTTTTTCTTCCGCGACACGCCCGGGCGCGAAACGCGCGCGCCACACGGCATTTCGCGCCCTCCCGGGATCTGATTCTGCGCGCCGGCCGCCAATCGCGGTAATTTAAGCCCGGCTAACCGATATTTATCAGCGTTTGCCCAGGTCAATGGATAGGTCAACGACGAGTCAAACCGTGCGCTGTGCCCGGGAAACGATCGCCTAAGGTCCTACGATCGCTTCATGACCTGCGTACTTCTCGCCGAGGATGACACCTCGATTTCCGAGCCGCTCGCGCGCGCTCTGCGCCGTGAGGGCTATCAGGTTGAGGTGAGCCCTGACGGCCCGCAGGCCCTGGAAAGGGCTCTGTCGGGTGGCATCGACCTGATCGTCCTTGACCTCGGTCTGCCAGAAATGGACGGACTGGAGGTCGCCCGCCGGATCCGTGCCGAGGGACACGGCACTCCGGTTCTCATACTCACCGCCCGCGTCGACGAGGTCGACACGGTCGTCGGCCTCGACGCCGGCGCCGACGACTACGTCACCAAGCCGTTCCGCCTGGCCGAACTGCTCGCCCGGGTGCGCGCGCTGCTGCGGCGGGGCACGTCCGAGACTCCGGTGGTCCAGGGCGTGCGCATCGACGCCGACTCCCGCCGCGCCTGGATGGGGGAGAAGGAGCTGCATCTGACGACCAAGGAGTTCGACCTGCTGCGCGTGCTGGTGCGCGACGCCGGCAAGGTGGTCACCCGCGAGCAGATCATGCGCGAGGTGTGGGACACCAACTGGTGGGGTTCCACCAAGACGCTCGACATGCACATCTCGTGGTTGCGCCGCAAGCTGGGCGACGACGCGGCCAAGCCCCGCTACATCACCACCGTCCGGGGAGTCGGCTTCCGCTTCGAACGCGAGTAGGCGATGCGCCGCCGCCTGCTCACCTCCACTCTGGTCGTCGCGGTCATCGCGGTTCTGCTGCTGGGGGTCCCCCTGGGCATCGTGGTCAGCCGCCTGATCGTCGACGAGGCGGCCCAGGAGCTCAGGGCGGAGGCGACGCGACTGGTGGGGGAGGTGGAGTACGCCCGCATCCAGGAGGCGCCGCTGGATCCTCAGCAGCTCGAACAGAAGTATCCCGGCCGCTACATCCAGATCTACGAAAGAGCGAACCCTCCCAAGGCGACCATCGTCGGCAGGGCATCGCCGCCCGGCCACCAGATGGCCGAGGACGCCCAGTCCGAGAACGGCATCTATGTCCGGGTGAGCCGCGACCGGGACCAGGTCGAGCAGGACGTCCGAGCGCGCCTGCTGCTGATCGTGGCCCTCGCCGTCGCGGCTCTCGCGGTGGCCGTCGGCCTGGCCATCGTGCAGTCGCGCCGGTTGACGCTGCCGCTGCTCGACCTGGCCAAGATCGCTGAACGGCTGGGCTCCGGCGACGCCCGGCCCAGCAGACACCGGTACGGCATACCCGAGCTGGACCAGGTGGCCGAGGTGCTCGACCGCAGCGCCACCCGCATCTCCGACCTGCTCACCCGGGAGCGGGAGTTCGCCACCGACGCCTCCCACCAGTTGCGCACCCCGCTCACGGGGCTGACCATGCGGCTGGAGGAGATCGTCGCCTCCTCCGACCAGCCCGCGGTGGTCCGCGAGGAGGGCGAGGCGGCCATCGTGCAGGCCGAGCGTCTCACGGCCGTCATCGACGAGCTGCTCGCCGCGGCCCGCCGCCAGCGTCACGCGCAGGCCGAGCCCGTCGCCATCGACGAGGTGCTGATCCAGCAGATCACCGAGTGGGAGCCGGTCTTCCGCGGCCTGGACCGCACCCTGCTGCTGGAGGGCACCCGCGGGCTCAAGGCGCTGGCCACCACCGGTGGCTTCGGGCAGGTCATCGCCACCCTGCTGGAGAACTCCCTGCGCCACGGCGGCGGCACCGTCGTGGTCACGACCACGCAGGGCGACAGCTACATCGTCATCGAGGTGGCCGACGAGGGGCCCGGCATCGCCGACGACATCGCGCCCAGGGTCTTCGAGCGGAACGTGAGCGGGGGAGGCGGCACGGGCCTCGGCCTGACGCTCGCCCGGGCACTGGCCGCGGCCGACGGTGGCCGGCTGGAGCTGGTGCGCCGCCGCCCGGCGACGTTCGCGATCTTCCTGCGGCCCGCGGACGAGAACAACCGGACGCGGGTGGTCAGCGGACCCGCGTGACTCAGCGGTCCTGGCGGACCTCGGCGTCGGGCAGCTCCGCCGGAATCGGCTCCGTGGCCTCCAGGAACACCCACCGCTTGTACGACCAGTAGCGGAACAGCGTGCCGAGCCCGACGCCGATGATGTTGGCGACGTTGAGGCTGAACAGGTCGTGCAGGTGCAGGGTGTACTTGGTGAAACCGATCACCAGCACGCCGAACAGCAACGCGATGCCGTTGAGCAGGAAGAACAGGAAGTACTCGCGGCGGAGCCCGCTCTGCTCGCGGTGGCGGAAGGTCCAGAACCGGTTGCCCGCGTACGCGAAGGTGGCCGAGATGGCCGTGGCGAGCACCTTGGACGTCATCGGCCCCCAGTCGAGGACGAGGAACGCGTTGTACATGCCCGTGTCGATGACGAACGCGACGGCCCCGATCACCCCGAACTTGGTCAGCTCGTGCAGCAAGGACGAGAACCGCTGGTAGAGGACCCTGATGAAATCCACGTCTCCGGCTCGGTCCTTCCTGCTCCGCGTCCTGACTGCCAGGTGTCCGCGTACGTGACAATTGCCCGCAGCCGGGCCTGACCACTCCAGCGTACTGGTGGACACCCCGCGCACGGTCCCGAGCGGGAAAGATCGGGGCCCCTACCAACACCCCCATGAATATGGGCTTATGCCCGGACAAATGTGAATCTTGGGTATTACGCTGCGGAGTCAGATCATCGGCGCGTCCCGCGCGCCGATGTCGGGCTCAGACGGACCGCCGTTCCCACGGCCACGACCCTCGGGACCCCACCGTGCCGTTACGACTGCTCACGCTGCTCGCCGGCCTCTGCCTGCTGGCGGCGGGATGCGGGGGGACGACGCCCGCCGACGTCGTGCCGGCCGAGCAGGAGCCGTCCACGGCCGCGACCTCCCCGCCGCCCCGGGTGGACGCGACCACGGCGGAGCCCGCGTTCGGCGTGCTCACCGAGCTCGACGAGGCCTGGGAGCAGCGCGACTGCACCACCATCGCCGACCTCACGGCGTGGGCGGAGAAGCCGCTGGGCGGCCGTGCCTGCGAGGGCACCCGGAACGGCCGCCCAGCCCTCTACAGCGACCCCGTCTTCTTCCTGCCGGACGAGCCCGGCTGGTTCGCCGCGCTGGCCAGGAAGCCGTCGCCCGCGTACTTCGTGTTCGTCTTCGAGGACGGGCGCTGGCGGCTCGGCGCGGGACCGATCCCCGCGCGCGGCGAGCCCGTCCGGCCCGGCGAGACCGGCGTCGCGGCCGACCCCGACCTGGCCACCGAGGCCGCGCTCGTGCCGCAGCGCCATCTCACCTACCTGACCGATCCGGCCGGCGTGAACGGCGTGCGCTTCCCCGCCGGCGACCCCGTGCGCGGCCTGCTGGCCGAGATCCTCGCCCGGCCCGCCCAGGTCAGGCCGGACCGGCTGGACATCGACGTCGAGCTGGTCGACGGGCCGGCGCGCGCCGTCGCGCTGTCGGCCGACTCCATGCTGGTCTTCGACGTCGTACGGCTCACCTACCGGCAGCGGCCCAAGGCCGGGAGGACGGCGCTCAAGCACCCCCTGGACGGGGTGTCGCCGGAGGGCACGGAGCTGGTGGAGCTGGCCAGCGTGCTGAGCGCCACGAAGGGCCTGACGACCGTCGGGACGCGCCGCGGCGTCGCCGACTGACCGCACCGGCGGACCGCACCTGCAACCGGCCTGGCCTCGCCGACTGACTGCCTGGTAGGGGCGGGTAAGCTCACGACACGTGAGTTCCTACCGCCCCATCGGCCCGGTCGTCGGCATGGTCGGCGCGGGTCAGCTCGCCCGGATGACCCAGCAGCCCGCCATCGCTCTCGGAGTGGAGCTGCGGGTCCTGGCGAACGCGCCCGACGAGAGCGCCGCGCGCGTGATCGTCGACACGCGGATCGGCGACTACCGCGACCTGGCCGACCTGCGCGACTTCGCCAAGGGCTGCGACGCCATCACCTTCGACCACGAGCACGTGCCCACCGAGCACATCAGGGCGCTGGCCGCCGACGGCTTCACCGTCCACCCCGGCGCCGACGCGCTCGTCCACGCGCAGGACAAGGCCGTCATGCGCGAACGGCTGACCGCCATCGGCGCCCCCTGCCCCGCCTGGGCCCGCGTGTCCGGCGTCGAGGACGTCACCCGGTTCGCCGGCGAACACGGCTGGCCCGTGGTGCTGAAGGCCGTCAGGGGCGGCTACGACGGCCGCGGCGTGTGGGTGTGCCGCTCGGCCGAGGAGGCCGCCGAGGCGTTCGCCACGGGCGTGCCGCTGATGGCCGAGGCGTTCGTGCCGTTCGAGCGGGAGCTGGCCGTCCTCGTGGCGCGCTCGCCGCACGGCCAGGGCGTCAGCTACCCCGTCGTCGAGACCGTCCAGCAGGACGGCATCTGCGTCGAGGTGCTCGCCCCCGCGCCCGGCCTCGACCCGGAGCGCGCCGCGCAGGCGCAGAACATCGCGCTCGGCATCGCCCAGGAGCTCGGCGTGACCGGGTTGCTCGCGGTCGAGCTGTTCGACTCGGGTGACGCGCTGGTCGTCAACGAACTGGCCATGCGTCCCCACAACAGCGGCCACTGGACCATCGAGGGCGCGCGCACGTCCCAGTTCGAGCAGCACCTGCGGGCCGTGCTCGACCTGCCGCTCGGCTCGCCGGCCATGACCGCGCCGGTGGTCGTCATGGCCAACCTGCTCGGCGGCGACGACCCCGACCTGTTCAAGCGGTACGAGCACGTGATGGCCCACGACCCGGGCGTCAAGGTGCACTTCTACGGCAAGCAGGTGCGGCCCGGCCGCAAGATCGGGCACGTCACCGCCGTGGGCGACGACCTCGACGAGGTCCGCGCCCGCGCCCGCCACGCCGCCGTCTACCTGACCACGGGGGAGTACACGTGACCCGGACCCTGACGCGCGCGTCGACGGAGGTGGCGGCGTGAGCGTCGGCATCGTCATGGGCAGCGACTCCGACTGGCCCGTCATGCGGGCGGCGGCCGAGGCCGTGGCCGAGTTCGGAGTGCCGTTCGAGGCCGACGTGGTGTCCGCGCACCGGATGCCGGCCGAGATGATCGACTACGGCCGGCAGGCGGCCGCGCGCGGCCTCAAGGTCATCATCGCCGGTGCGGGCGGCGCGGCCCACCTGCCGGGCATGCTGGCCTCGGTGACGCCGCTGCCGGTCATCGGGGTGCCGGTGCCGCTGAAGTACCTCGACGGGATGGACTCGCTGCTGTCGATCGTCCAGATGCCCGCCGGGGTGCCGGTGGCCACGGTCGCCGTGGGCGGGGCGCGGAACGCGGGGCTGCTGGCCGTGCGCATCCTGGCCGCCGCCGACCCGGAGCTCCAGCGGCGCATGGAGGAGTTCCAGGGGCGGCTGAAGGAGCAGGCATACGCCAAGGGCGAGCGCCTGCGCGCCGAGGCGGCCACCCTGGGCGCGCAGCCTCCGTCCGCCGAGGGCTGAAGCGGCATGGGCCTTCCGTAGTTCCGTAGCTTCTGAGGGAAGCCATGGCGGCCTTCTGGCGGAAGCCATGGCCAGCAAGACGCCGTGACGGCGGCCCGCCGTCACCCGGTCAGCGGGCGTCTTCCTGGAGGCCCCCAGCCCCGTGCGGTGGGTGGTGGCCAGCTTGGCTGTGCCGTAAAAGATAGAAAAATCATGGTCGGCCGAGCGCCCGGTAATGCCAGCCCGCGGACCGCCACGCCTCGGCGTTGAGCGCGTTGCGGCCGTCCACGATCCGGCGGGTGGCCACGGCGGCGCCCAGCTCCTCCGGGTCCAGCTCCACGAACTCCTGCCACTCCGTCAGCAGCAGCACCACGTGGGCGCCGCGCACCGCCTCCAGCGCCGACTCGCCGTACTTCAGCTCGGGATGCGCCTTGCGGGCGTTGTCCAGCGCGATCGGGTCGTAGACCGTGACCCGGCCGCCCTGGTGGCCGATCGTGACCGCCACGTCCAGCGCGGGCGAGTCGCGGATGTCGTCGGAGTTCGGCTTGAACGCGGCGCCCAGGACGCCGACCGTGCAGCCGTGGAAGGAGCCCCCCGCCAGCTCGCGGGCCAGGTCCACCATGCGGGCGCGGCGGCGCATGTTGATGGCGTCCACCTCGCGCAGGAACGTCAGCGCCTGGTCGGCGCCCAGCTCGCCGGCCCGGGCCATGAACGCCCGGATGTCCTTGGGCAGGCAGCCGCCGCCGAACCCGAGCCCGGCGTTGAGGAACCGGCCGCCGATCCGGTCGTCGTACGCCAGCGCCTCCGAGAGCTGCTTGACGTCGGCGTGCGCGGACTCGCAGACCTCGGCCATGGCGTTGATGAAGGAGATCTTGGTGGCGAGGAAGGCGTTGGCCGCGGTCTTGACCAGCTCGGACGTCGCGAAGTCGGTGACGACCATGGGCACCTCGCCCAGCGGCTCGTAGATCTCGCGCAGCACCTTCTCGGCCCGCTCGGAGCGGACGCCGACGACGATCCGGTCGGGCGTGAGGGTGTCCTGGACGGCGTAGCCCTCGCGCAGGAACTCGGGGTTCCAGGCCAGCTCCGCCTGGACGCCGGCCGGGGCGAGCCGGGCGAGCCGCTCGGCCAGGCGGCCGGCGGTGCCCACGGGCACAGTGGACTTGCCGACCACCAGGCACTCCCGGTTCAGGAGCGGGGCCAGGGAGTCGATGGCCGCGTCCATGTAGGAGACGTCGGCCGCGTACTCGCCGCGCTTCTGCGGGGTGCCGACGCAGATGAAGTGGACGTCGCCGAACTCCGCGACCTCCTCGTAGGACGTGGTGAAGCGCAGGCGTCCCGAGTCGAGCCCGCGGCGGAGCACCGGTTGGAGCCCGGGCTCGTGTATGGGCAGCTCACCGTTGTTGAGTCGAGCGATCTTGTCGGCGTCGATGTCGAGGCCCAGGACGTCGAATCCGAGGTCTGCCATGCAGGCCGCATGGGTGATGCCCAGGTATCCGGTCCCGATCACCGTGAGGCGATATGGCACGTGTGAGCTCCTTTCGATGCGCCAGGGCATGTTACCGGCCCGCGTTATCTCGTTCTGTGCCACCTGTGCCATTTCACAAACCGTACCCGCTGGTAACAAACTGGTCGGACGTCCTAGTATCTGAGCATGAGCTTCCCTCTCTATGCGCCCGCCGAAGAGCACGACATGCTCAGGGAGACGGTCCGGGCCCTCGCCGACGAGAAGATCGCCCCGCAGGCCGCCCAGGCCGACGAGACCGGGGAGTTCCCCTGGGACGTCTACAAGGCGCTCGTCGCGGCGGACCTGCACGCCGTCCACGTCCCCGAGCAGTACGGCGGCGCCGGGGCGGACGCGCTCGCCGCGGTCATCGTCATCGAGGAGGTGGCGCGGGCCTGCGCGTCGTCCTCGCTCATCCCGGCCGTCAACAAGCTCGGCACCGTGCCGCTGCTCCTGTCGGCCTCCGAGGACCTCAAGGCCCGCTACCTCGCGCCGGTCGCCCGGGGCGAGGCGATGTTCTCGTACGCGCTGTCGGAGCCCGAGGCCGGCTCGGACGCCGCGTCCATGAAGACCCGCGCCGTCCTCGACGGCGACCACTACGTGCTCAACGGCACCAAGATGTGGATCACCAACGCGGGCGTGTCCGAGTACTACACGGTCATGGCCGTGACGGACCCGTCGGCCGGGGCGCGCGGCATCTCCGCGTTCGTCGTGGAGAAGTCGGACGCGGGCGTCTCCTTCGGCCCGAAGGAGCGCAAGCTCGGCATCAAGGGGTCACCGACCCGCCAGGTCATCCTGGACGACGTCCGCATCCCCGCCGACCGCCTGATCGGCGAGCCGGGGACGGGCTTCAAGACCGCCCTCGCCACGCTCGACCACACCCGCGTCACCATCGCCGCCCAGGCCCTCGGCATCGCCCAGGGCGCCCTCGACTTCGCGATCGGGTACGTGAAGGAGCGCAGGCAGTTCGGCAAGCCGGTGGCGGACTTCCAGGGCGTGCAGTTCATGCTCGCGGACATGGCCATGAAGCTGGAGGCGGCCCGGCAGCTCACCTACCACGCGGCGGCCAAGTCGGAGCTCGCCATGCACGGGCAGCCGCAGAAGGACCTCACCTTCCTGTCGAGCGCCGCCAAGTGCGCCGCCTCGGACGCCGCCATGGACATCACCACGGACGCGGTACAGCTCCTGGGCGGGTACGGGTACACGACGGACTTCCCGGTGGAGCGCATGATGCGCGACGCCAAGATCACCCAGATCTACGAGGGCACCAACCAGATCCAGCGCATGGTGATGGCCCGGCAGCTCCTCAAGTAGGTCCATGACCTGCAGAAACCCGGGGCTGAGCGCGTAGGGCCCCGGGTTTGGTATGCCAGTCGAGCGGTTCGGAAGAGCGCTGTTCCGTCGCTGTTCCGTGATCACTGGGCAAGAGGCCGGTGAGCTGTCATGATCGCAGCCGTGGACATCGACGGCTTCTGGGAGCTGGTGGAGCGTTCGGCCCGCGAGACCGGGACCCGGCAGGCACGAGTGGCATGGCTGAAGAACCAGCTCTCCGGCCTGCCCGCCGAGGAGATCGTGGACTACGACGTCTGGTTCACGGTATGCGCCAACCGGGCCTGCTCCTGGGACATGTACGCGGTGTTCTGGACCATCACCGGATTCGGGTCGTCCGATGGTTTCGAATACTTCGTGAACTGGCTGATCAGCCGTGGCCGTGATGCCTTCGAGAAGGTCGCCGACTGCCCTGACCGGATTCTTGAGCTGCCGGAGGTACAGCGCCTCTTCGAACTGTCGAAGAACTTCTCTCATGAGAGGACGACCTGGGGCCGGGATGGCAAGTTCCGCCTGAGGCGGGTCACTCGCATCCGGCGAGAGCTGTGGCCGAGTGAGGACTACCCCAAGTTCGAGTCCTTTGCCTACGTCACCTTCGAGCCCTACAAGGCGACCGGCCTCGAAACGGACGGCTTGGGGGATGCCGTTCGCGCACGAGGCGTCCACAGCAAGTTTCCCTTTCTGACCTACCACGCCGAGCCCGATGGAGAGGAGTGGGATTTCGCTGACGAGGCGGAGTTCGCTCGTCGTCTTCCACGGCTTGCGCGGCACTACGGCCTTACCTGATGAGCCCTGGCAGCGAGATCCGCTTGACAGGGGGATGCGTCGAGTGTCGGGGCTTGATCTCAATCCTGGCCCGCTTCTCCTCGACGAAACGCCGTAATCTGCGACACTCGGGATATGAGGCGCACGGCGTACGCGTTCGGTGAACTCTTTGGACTGCTGCGTGTTCTTCGCTTCCTCCCGGTACGGGTCAGCTATTTCCGGAAACTCCGCCCCGCTCGCGCCACTTCTTCAGTCACCGAACATGTCACCGCCCTGCGCCGCGACGGGGTGGTGATCATTCCTGATTTCCTCGACGCGGAGACGATCGCCCGGATGCGCACGGCGGTGCCGGACCCGGCGGAGTTCGACGAGTCGCCTGAGGGCGACGGCGCGCTGCGCTACCCGAAGGCGGCCGAGATCGAGGCCTTCGCCCCGTTCTTCGATGAGGAGACCGTGCCGTCCATCGTGCGCGGCTACCTGTCCCGGACGGCCGAGCCGGTGCGACGCACGGTCGGGCTGAAAGTACGCACCGGCCCCATCCCGACCTTCGAGACGAGCTACCACATCGACACGTGGAAGCTACGCGTGAAGGCCTGGCTCTACCTGGAGGACGTCGGCCCGGAGAACGCCCCGACCGTCTACCTGAAGGGCAGCCACCGGGGCGCCTGGCGGCTGCTCCACGAGGCCCGCCACCACGACTGGTTTCGGGTGGATGAGGAGGGCTTCGCCGACGAGGACGTCTTGTACGTCGGCGCGTTGTGGCCGCACGAGGTGGCCCGCCTGCGCGCCGCCTACGGCTTCGAGGAGGTCGTCTGCACCGGCAGGGCGGGTACGTTACTGCTGTTCGACGGCCGCGGCCTGCACCACGCGACCACGCTGGAGTCGGGGCGGCGGTTGATCCTCACGAGCTACTGGGTCCATCCCGATGCCTGACTGGATCCGGCCGCCCTCGGGCGACGGACCGAAGGTGATCATCCACTCGACGACCGACCTGAAGGGCGACGCGCAGTCGCCGGGCGATCCTGGCGCGTACGTCGAGGCCCGTTCGGTCTACCTCGCCCGGCCTGGAGACCTGGTGGTGGGGCGGGGCGCCGCGTTCCGGGAGGCGCTGGCCTTCCACGGCGCGCGCGGCCTGGAGGTGCCGCGCCGCCATTACCACCTGTCCCACGACCTGCTCACGGCCCGTCCTCCGACGCTGCTCGGCTGGTCGCGGTTTTCCGTGTACGCCCTGGACGACCCCACCATCGCGCTTCTGCGCTGGATCCTCGACCGGTCGGGCCTGCCGTACCTGGAGGTGGACGCCAACCCGCCGCACCTTCTGACCACCTGGTCGGACAAGACGTTGCTGCACCCCCACGTGGATGACGCCGCGGACGCGGCCACCGAACGGGACCAGGCGCCGGTCCTGCGCGACCACGGCGTGGAGGTGCCCGTGCTGCCCGGATACGCCGTGCACGACCGGGCCGGCCTGCGGCGGGCCGCCCGGCTGCTTCGCGAGCGGCACGGCGTGACGCGCGGCTGCCTCAAACCGGCCCAGGGCTCCGGCGGCTACGGCATCCGGCCCGGCCTCGATCTGACCGGCGACCTGCCGGTCCCGGTGAACGGCCCGCACGTCCTGGAGGCCCACCTCGACTACCTGGCCGCCCCGTCCGCCCGCCTGGGCGCCGAGGGCGCGACGTTGCAGCTCATGCGCGGCACCACGTGCGCCGGCAACGTGCTGGTCGACGCCGACCGCCACCCCGGCCTCACCCGAGCCCAGTACGCCGCGATCGGCGAGGTCATGGCCCGGCTGCCCGGCGAGCTGGTCACGATGGGCGTGGACTTCGGCGTCGGCCGGGTCGACGGCCGCGCCGGCGGCCGGGTCGTGCTGGCCGTGCAGGACCTCAACCCCACCCCGACCGCCGCCGACCTGACCCGCGCGCACGCCCTCCGCCACAACGCGCGTTACGCGGCCACCCGCGTGCTCGTCCCCGAGGGCGGTCTGGCGGACCTGGCGCGGTACGGCGAGCCGATCGCCGCGGTGCCGGGGAAATGGGGCATGATCGCCGCCACCGGGGACAGTCCCGAGGAGGCGGTGCGGGCGGTCATGACAGGCGGTCGGCCTCGGCCGCGAACCACGCGGGCGGAATGAGCTCGGCGTTGCCCCGGGCCGCCTCGGCGGTGCGCCGCAGGTGGTGGGCGGTCGCCGCAGTGTCGCCTTCTGCCAGTGCTCCCGCGGCCTCGGCCAGGGCGCGGGCGGCCAGTGCGTCCATACCGCCCCACTGCTCCAGCAGGTCGGCCGCCTCGGTGGCGGTCGCCACCACCTCCGGCACCCGCCCGGCACGCCAGTACGCCCAGGTCAGGTTGAACAGGCATAGGCCCTCGACCTCGATCGTCTCGACCTTCGCGCCCTCGTGGCGGCCCAGCAGGAAGATCTGGATGGCCTCGTCGACCAAACCGAGCCCGAGATGGGCGATCCCCTCGATGCTGCGCACGTAGCCGACCGCCTCCGGGATGCCGGAGCGCTCGTAGGTGAGCAGCGCCCGCTCGCAGGCGTCGATCGCACCCTGCCAGTCCTCGGAGACCAGGCAGACGATGCTGCGAGCGTCGGCGGCCCGGCCGCGCAGCAGGTCGTCGGGGTGGCGGCCGACCAGCTCGTCCAGCTCGTCGGCGACCGCGCGGGCCAGCGCGGCGTCACCGGCGTAGCAGTGGGTCAGGCACAGCCCGAGCAGGGCGTGCGCCTCGTGCACCCAGTCCTCGTTCTCGCGGGCGATCGCGATGGCCAGAGTCAGCGTGGTGACCGCCTTGGGGGCCTGGCGCTGCTGCCGGTGGGCCTTGCCGAGCTGGAGCAGCGAACGTTGCTGGCGCTGCAGGTCGCCGATCTCGGCAGCCACCTCGAAGGCCTGCTCCAGCAGCGTCACCGCCTGGCTGAACGGGCCGCCCCGGATGCGGGCGATGCCCAGGCCGAGGTAGTGCATGGCCATCGCCTCGGGGTCGGTCAGACGGCCTTCGAGCTGCGTGTGCATCCAGACCGCCGCCGCGACCGAGCCCTGGAAGATGAGGAACTCGTCGAAGGAGCCCAGCACCCGGGCCGCCGCGTCGAAGTCGCCGGCCTTCACGCGGTGCTCGAACTCGTAGCGCTGGAAGGTGACGTCGTTGAGGGAGCGCCAGTCGGCCTCGGGCACGGCCTCGGCCGCGTACCAGGAGGCGACCTGGGCGTCGAGCTCGCGCTGCCGCTCCGCCGGGAGGCGGGCGTAGATGAGGTCGGCGTCCATGGGGTGCAGGGCGAAGGTGCGGGTCGTGCGGTCGACGCCGACCAGCTGGGCGCGGGCGAGCTGGCGCAGCGTGGCGGGCACGTCCAGGCCCGGCAGTATCCAGGCCACGGCCCGGGCGGGCACCGGGCGGCCGAAGACCGAGAGTACGTTCATGACCCCACGGCCGTCGTCGTCGAGTCGGTTGTACTGGTCGCGGACCAGGTTGCCGAGCACGTCGCCGCGCTGGGCGAAGGTGGCCAGCAGGTCGTCGAGCGTCGGCAGGGTCAGGTAGTCGTCGGCGAGCGCGCCCACCACCAGTTCCAGGGCGCGCGGAATGCCGTGCACCCGCTCGGCGGCCCGCGCGAGCCGGTCCGCCCGAATGTCCCTGATCCCGATGTCGCCGCTACGGTCGAGGTCGCGCAGCAGCTCGACCGCGTCGTCGGTCGGCAGCCCCTCGACGAGGTTGACCCGCACGTCGAAGCGCAGCAGCTCCGGTGGCAGCGCCAGCGGGATCTGCGTGGTGACCAGCACGCACGGCGCCCGGCGGGCCCGGAACAGGATGTCGAAGAAGACACCCAGCTCGTCGTCCAGCTCGCCGCCGTCGCCGAGCTTGTCCTCCATGTTGTCGAGCAGGATGACGTAACGTGCGTCGGACATCGCGGAGAACAACTCGTGGACGCGGTCGGCCAGCGACCGCTGGTTGCGCCAGACGGCGTGGAGGCGGTCCTCCTCGCCCTCGCCGAGCACCAAGGCGCAGTCCATGAAGATGCGTTCGATGGTGATCTCGCTGGTGCGCGTGCTGAGGCAGACGATGCCACGCGGCAGCGGGTTGTCGCCCCCGTGCGGCCAGACGCCGTTGGCCAGCAGGTCGAGCACCTTGGCGGCCAGCGCGCTCTTGCCGATGCCGCGCCGCCCGACAATGGTGATCAACCGGGTGCCGGGGTCGCTGAGGTACTGGCTGATCAGGGCCCGCTCCCGGACCCGGTCGCGGAACAGGTCCAGCCCGAAGGCGACCGGGATGCCGATCATCCGGCACGACACCGCCGGCAGTTCCTCCGGCACCCGGCCGGTCTCGAGGCCGAAGCGCTCGATGACGTCCTGGATGGGAGTGGCGTAGAGCAGCGGCAGCGCGCGCCGCGCGTCGGTGGCCGAGGAACGCAACCGGGAGCGCACCTGCTCGATCAGCACGCCGATGACCACCCCGGCCGGGGACTCGACCGGACTGCCCGAGTAGCCCTCGTAGTCGTCGGCCTCGGTGTCGACCAGGAGCTGGTGGGCTTCGAGCTGGAAGCCCTTGGCGTTGACGAACAGCCGCCGCACCGCCGCGACGCGGCCGTCGAGCAACGGGTCGTTGGGGTGCGGCTGGGTGGAGACCTGCCAGCGGGAGTTCAGCTCGGCCGGTCCGGGCCGCAGCCAGAGCCCGGCCTCGTCGCGCAGGTGCAGCACAGCGACGTCCAGCGCGGGGTCCACCTCGACGCGCGCCACTTCGAGGCTCTCGCGCGGCAGCACCAACCGGATCAGCGAGGCGTCGACCGGCTGGCCGTCCCGCCCGCGTACGACATGATGGGCGGTCGCCGCCACCCGGGGCCCGATCGTGAACCCACACCCCCGAGGTCTGCCGTCGACCAGGATGCGGCCGACGGCGTCTTTGCGGTCGGCCTTCACCGGTCCCTGCGGTAGGTGAGCGTGACCTCGAACGTCGCCCCCGCCGAGCCTCTGGTGAGGATCGCGCCGGCCTCGGCGGTCAGCGTCACGCCGAAGGTCGCCTCCAGCTCGTCGAGGGCCCAGCCGGTGACCTGCGGGATGGCCCCGACGGCCCCGGCGATGGCCTGCGCGCCCTGCTCGACCGCGCGCGCGACGTCCTTCGATCGCTCGATGAAAGGCTCGGCGAAATTGCTGCCCCAGCCGATCTCACGACCGTCCTCGGTCACCACCTGGACGAGGATTTCCGACATCGAGATCTCCCTGCTGAACAAGGCCCCGGAGAAATTCCCAACGTATCTTATTCACCTTGGGTCGTGATGGGAAGGATAATTTTCGGCCAGTATATTAATGGCCGCCGGAATAGTGATATTCCTTCCTGAAAGTATGACAATGAGCCGTCCGTTCACCGCGACCTTCCCGGCCAGTACCGCCGCGATCCCGCAGGCCCCCGCACCCTCCACGACCAGTCCGTGCTCGGTGAACAACCAGCGCATCGCGGTGTGGATCTCGGCGTCAGTGACCGCGGTCAGCTCGGCGCGGCCCCGGATCAGGTCCGGCGTGAGGCAGCCCTCCTCGATGTTGCCGGCGATGCCGTCGGCGATGGTGTCACCGATGACCTGGGGCTCGATGCGCCCGGAGGTCACGGCGGCCGAGACCGCCCGAGACACCGCCGACTCGACGCCCACCACGCTGACGTCGCCCCGGCCCTCCGCCCACAAGGCCAGCCCGGCCACCAGCCCGCCGCCGCCGACCGGCGCGACGACCGTGAGCGGTCCGGGCGCCTGGACGTCCAGTTCGCGGCCGATCGTGGCCTGCCCGGCGATCACATGGGTGTCGTTGTACGCCGACACGTACCGCCCCGGCAGGGTGAGGGAGTGGGCCTCGGCGGCGTCGAAGTCGTCGCCGTGCCGGACCAGGGTGATGGGGTAGGCCGCCATCTTGGCCACCTTGGCCGGAGATGCCTTGGTGGAGACGACGACGGTGACGGGGGTGCCGGTCAGCGTGGCGGCGTAGGCCATCGCCAGGCCGTGGTTGCCGGCGCTCGCCGTGACGGCCGCCTCGCCGCCGGGTAGCACGGCCAGGGCGGCCAGCGCTCCGCGTACCTTGAACGAGCCGGTGGGCTGCTGAGTCTCGGCCTTCAGGAACGCGCCGGGGGCCAGCGCGGTCGGCAGCAGGGGGGTGGGTGGGAGCACGGCGGAGACGTGCTCCCACGCTCGTTCCTGATCGGCGGTGGTCGGCGCGGTGACTGAGCGAGAAGGCATGCGCCCATCATGCGTCGGCCGGGGCGTTCGATTGAGGGCTTCGGAGGGCTCGAAAGGGCCCGCAGGTGCAGAGCAGATCAGGAGCTTCAAAAAGCCGGGGAGGAGTATGGTTCTGTAAGCGCCGCGGCCGAAAGCGAAAGATCCTCCTCGTCGGCCTGAACCGCCTCTACGGGCACCAATATCACCTGATGCGGTCCCCGAGTTCACGTGCGGGCTGCGAACACGTGATCGTGCAGGAGGAGCAGCGTCCCCGTATCCGCCTGCCATGGAACGACAAGCACGTCGGCGGCGGTGGCGAGCGCCGCGAGGAGCGGACGGCCGGGTCAGGTCGGCGCGGGTACCGACCGGGCCTCCGCTCGAGCGATGCGCGCCTTGACGTCGCGGAAGTGCAGCCGCATCGCCTCCCGGGCGGCCCGGGTGTCCCGAGCGCGAAGCGCCGCCACGATCCGGCGGTGGTTGACGACGATCTCCGCGGTCCGCTCCTCCGGCGGCCCGAGCGTCGGCTCGACCTGGTGGTAGACGTCCCAGAACAGGCCGATCAGCTGCAGCACCAGCTCGTTGCCGCACGACTTGTACAGCAGCGCGTGGAATGCCCGATCGGCTTCCCGGTCCCGGTCCATGCCGTTGACCAGGGCGTCCAACGCGGCGAGCCGGGCGACGCTGGTGCTCTGGGCCACCTGGCCGATCAGTTCGGTCTCGAGCAGCTCGCGTACCTCGACCAGGTCGTGCAGCGCGCGGATCCCGCCGCCCGGTCCCGAACGCACCCGGAAGGCGAGCGACGGCGTCAGTACGTCGAGCGACGCGTGCCCGACGAACGTCCCGTGACCGTGCCGGATCTCCACGATGCCCAACGCCTTGAGGGCCCGCACGGCCTCGCGGACGCTGTTCCGGCTCGCCCCCAGCAGATCCGTCAACTGCACTTCGGTCGGCATCGGCGCCCCGGGGGCCAGTCCGCGCTCGTGGATCAGGGCGACGATGCGCTCTTGAAGCGACGCGCCGTCCCGCGTACGCATGCTGCCTCCAGGCTCGTCGAAGACCTTGAGCCAACATCCCACCTCTCGGTCCCGCAAGGCGAGGTGAAGCGGGAAAGTTCACATCGACGACATGGAGGGGCCACCGGATGGACGTGGCCTGGTAGCCGCCCCCTCAAGACGCCGGGGGGCTCCCGGCGTGGTCGTCCCGCTGCTCGTCCGGGATGTCGGCGGCCGGGCCGACAGGACGTGGGATGTCCTCGACTGCTCGGTGGTCACCATCGGCGTCCGGAGGCCGTCAGGACGCGGCGATGGCGCTCGCCGGGATCGGGCGAGCGCCATCGCCGAGCGCTACGTCTCCCCTCAGCCGGCCTGGTCGAACGGCAGCCGAAGCCCGAGCTGACCGCCGATCGGGAGGTTCCGCCGTCGGATCAGGTCCAGCTCGGTGCCGGTGAGAGCGCGCCGGTAGACGCGCACCTCGTCCAGCGTCCCGTGGAAGCGATCCACACCGTCCATCCGCTGTCCGATGTGGATTCCGCCGAGCCCGAACTCCTTGCCGAGGGTCAGCGAACCGGCCGGCGCCGCCGCCGACGAGACCTGCTCGCCGTCCACCAGGAGCCGGAGCTCGCCGCGTACCCGCTGGAGCACCACGAAGTGCCACTGCCCGTCGTTGTACGCGTTCGGCGACTGTACGGTCACGTTGAACCGGTCGACGGAGAGGACCGCCCGGATGCGGTTGCCGGCCGGTTCGGCCCGTAGCCACAGCGCCGGCGGGTTGGTGCCCCGGTTCACCCGGTGGAACCAGAGGATCGCGTGCGCCCCGGCCTTGTCCGAGTACCGGATCCAGGAGGTCAGCGTGAAGTCCCTCCCGCCCAGGTCGATGGAGTCGTCGAACGCCACCTCCACCCGGTCGTCCACCCGGTCCAGGGCCAGCCCGTCGCCGAACCGCCCGTCGGTGGTCTGCGCGCCGCCGCGGACGTACGCCTCGTTGCGGTACGGCGACTTGTCCGGCGTCGTCGGGCCGGGCGCCGGGGGCCCGGGGATGCCGGGCGGGGTGCCGTTCGGCGTCTCCAGGTACGCCTCGTTGAACCGCGCGAACCGGATCTGCTCGTAGGGAGTGACGTTGCCGGCCTCGTACATCAGGGCGGCCTCGTCACCGTCCAGACGCACCATGTCCGAGTACGCCGACGGCCCCCAGGAGAAGACCTTGCCTTCGTCCCAGGTGTCGAAGTGGCGCCCCTCGTCGGAGGACGACCGGATGCCCATCGCTTCCCGGGCGCCCGGGTGCATCGGCGAGGAGAAGAGGACGCGCTCTTCGCTGAACCGCAGCAGCGACGCCTGGACGTCGGTCGTCGCCAGCGCCGGCATGGTGCGGAACGGGGCGTCCCACGTCTCGCCGCCGTCGCTGCTGGTCGCGTACGCCCGGCTGCCTTCGTCGGTGCCGCGCTCACGGGCCGAGGCGTAGATCCGCCCGTCGGTGAGCTCGACGACGGTGACCTCCTGGGCGATGACCGTGCCGTCGTCGCGGAACGTCTCGGCGCCGATGTTCCAGGTCGCGCCGCTGTCGTCGCTGTAGAGCAGGTGCGTGCCGTAGGCGTGCTTGCCGACCCGGTCCCAGCTCTCGAAATTCGCCCCGACGACCAGCCGGCCGGCGTGCGGGCCGCGCTGGAGCTGGATGCCGTGCATCGGGCCGGTGGCGTACCAGAAGTTCCACTCCGGACGCTTGCCCTCGGTCATCTCCCTGGCGGCCGACCAGGTCGCCCCGTGGTCGTCACTGAACTGCACCCAGGGGTCGCGGTCACAGCCGTTCGGGCACGGCTCCGCGCCGTTGTGGGTGCTCACCAGCACGACACGCCCGGTGCGCTCGTCAACGATCGGCACCGGGTTGCCATGGGTGGTGCCGTTGCCCTCCGAGACCACCTGCAGTGGTCCCCAGGTCCGCCCGCCGTCGGCGGAACGGCGCAGCACGAGGTCGATGTCCTCGTCGTCGCCGCAGTCCTTCACCCGCCCCTCGGCGAACGCCAAGAGCATGCCGTTCGTGGCCCGCACCACCGCGGGGATCCGGAAGCAGCCGTATCCGAAGTCGCCCTGCTTGTAGAGCACCTGCTCGTCCACGAACGGTGCGGTGTCGGCGGTCGTGCCGGCCTGGAACGTCTCGGCCGGCGTAGCGGACGCCGGCGCGGTGAATGCGCTGGCGAGTAAGCCGGCGAGCACCATTAAGGCGCCCACATGGCGGCGGCGGGAGCGCCAGGTACGGCCCTTCGGGGGGTGGCCATCGTGCATGTCCTCGCCCTTCGTTGACGGGAGGAGATCGTGATCGGACATCCTACGTCCAACGTCGGATGTCCGATAGTGGACAATGAGGCGTCGAGCACTCGGCCAGCCGCGCGCGTGAACGGTGCGAAAACCTGGTCGTCGTGGCAGTCATGGCATCCGTGATGGTGGCGCAGGACGTCGCCGCCGCCGCTACGACCACCGCCGCCCGGCCCCGCATCGGCGACGTCCAGCAGGCGCTGAATGTCGTGGCGTGACGGTCGGATCAGAGGGCCACGCCGTCGATGCCGATGATGCGTTCCATGCCCAACCGGCACAGCAACTCGGTGGGCCCGAGGTTGCGTCGGCCGTACTCCTCGGCCTGGCCGGACGGCACATAACGCTCGGCGAGCCGGGTGGTCCAGGCGAGCAGGTCATCGGGGGCCTGCTCCACCCGCACGGGGCCGCGCACGGTCACGAAGGCGTACGGGAACTCCTCGCGGTCCACGGTGAGCGCGGCGCGCGGGTTGGCGCGCAGGTGCCGGCCCTTGACGCTGCCGCGCCCCGTGGTGAAGACCAGGTCGTCGCCGTCCAGCACGAACCACAGCGGTGCCACGTGCGGGGCGCCGGAGGACGAGGCGGTCGCGAGCTTGCCGGTGCGCGTGCCGGCGACCAGGAAATCGATCGCCTCCTGCCTGGACATCTCCTGCATGGTCCTATGTTCGCAGGTGGGCGCGGGCGTGGGGCGGCCCTCGTCCGCGTGTCGCGCAGGTGCGTGGCGGGCTTGATCACGGCGATCCGGCCACCTCCGCGAGTGACCACGTGCGACCCCCGCGAGTGAGCACGTTTCGCCTCCCTCAGCTGTCGTGACCGCTTCTGCCGCCTCGTGGCCCGCTGCCCCGAACAGCGCGGATGCCGTCGAGCAGGAGGCGCGGTTCCAGAAGCTGCGCGCCCAGGGGTACCGGCCCGTCGCCGTGGACGTCTCCGGTGGTGGGCGGTACGCCGCCGTGTGGGTCAAGGACGGCGTGCGACCCTGGGCGATGTTCCAGGGCATGTCGGCCAAGGGGTACCAGCAGCGGTTCGACCAGGCGTTGAAGAGCGGGATGCAGCCGGTCTCCGTGTCGGCCACCGGGGCCGGTGACGGCGCGCGCTTCGTGGCCGCCTTCGCGAAGACCGGCGCGAAGTTCTTCGCCGAGCACGGGCTGACCGGCAGCCGGTTCGCCGCGGCCAACGCCTCCGCCAAGAGCCGCGGGTACGCGCTCACGTCGGTCGACGCGTACGGCACGGCCGGCGACACCCGGTTCGTGGCCGTCTGGACGCAGGGGACGAGTGGCGCCTGGGACTACACCACCGGCAGGACGCTCTCCCAGCACGAGGCCGACTTCAAGTCCCGGATGAAGCAGGGGTATCGGCCGACCGAAATCGCGGTGGCGCCCGACGGCACCTACACGGCCGTGTGGCGCAAGGACGGGCTGAAGTCGTGGGCCCACTACGTCGAGATGAGCGGCTCGGGCTACCAGAAGCGCTTCGACCAGCTCAAGACCAAGGGGCTGCGCCCGGTGCAGGTGGACGGCGAGGGCGGCCACTACGCCGCCATCTTCGAGGCCGCCGGATAGGACGACCTGCCCCGGTCGGTCGGCGGGCTCGCCTGAGGTGAGCCCGCCGGGGTCCGGTTCCACCCAGGCCATCCGAGGTCCGGTTTCAGGCGGGCCGGAGCCCGCCTGCCCGTCCAGGACGCGTCCGATGTCCGGTCGGGCGGGCGCCGCCCCGCCACCGCCCTCACCGGGCGAGGACGTCGACGTTTCCTGTTGTGCTCTTCGCCACGATGGTGCGGTCGCCGCGGGTGTCCTCGACCTCCGACCGCTCGTCGCCGTACCGGCTCTCCGCCGTCACCGTGTACGCCCCCTTGGGCACCGTCGTCCTGACGTACCCGTCGTGGGACATCACGTCCACCTGCGACGGCGACATGGCGAACGACAACCGGACGGTTCCCTCACGGGTCCGCACCCGCACGCTCGCCGACTTCAGCCGCTCGCCCGCGACCAGCCCGTCGTCGCTGTTGAGCCGCAGCCTTCCGGACGTCCCGTACGCCTTGATCGGCCCGTGCGACGACACGTCCGCGTCCTGGGTGAGGTCGTCGAGGATCACGCCCTCCTCCGCCCCCTCCACGACCAGCCGCACGCCGGGCGGCACCCGGACGTGGTAGCGGGCCCCGCAGTCGCCGAACACCACCGTGCAGTCGGCGCCGAGCCGCAGCGTCCCGTCCTTGAGCGACCAGGACGCGTTGCCCTCGTCCGCCGCCTTGCCGCGTACCCAGCGGTCGACGCGCACCGTGCCCGGCTCGCCCGGCAGGATCCGCAGGCCGCCCATCGCGCTCCTGACGGTGAGCTGCCCGCCCGCGTGTACGAACGTGCGGCTGCCGTGCACCTCCTTCGCGTCCAGCTCGACCCCGCAGCCGCTCGTGACCGTCGCGAGCAGGGCCACCGCCGACGCCGCCGCCATCGCCTCCAGAATCCGTCTCATGGGGTGATCGTCGTCCGGCGGCGCCGCTCCGCCATCGGCCATCCGGCCGAGTCGGCATCCGCCGTTCGGCCGCATTTCGGCCGCGCCTCCGCCGAGATCCAGGCGCCCAGGCCGAGATCCCAGGGCCGAGACAGCTCAAGGCCGAGACAGCTCAAGGCCGAAAGCCGCAGGGCCGAGGTCTCTGGAAAGCGGTCAGAGGGCGGCGAGGAGTTTGCGCACGTGCGACAGCGGGTCGGCCCCCATCGGCCGTACCGCGACCGTCGTCGCCCCCGCCTCCCACAGCGCCCGCACCAGCGCGGCCGCCTCCTCCGGAGACCCCGCCGCCATCGCGACCTCCTCGGGCGCCACCCCCAGGAACCCGGCCTGGCCCTCCGCCGCGGGCCGCATCACCTCGCGGGCGTCGTCGCCGACACACAGGTGCGTGAACGCCACCAGCTCGTGGTCGTCCGCGGCCCCGATCTGCTCGAGGATGCCGGGGATCCGGGCCGGCTCCAGGCCCTCGGGGATGATCGTGCCCTGCGCCACGCGGCCGGACAGCGCGAGCGAGCGCGGCTTCACCACCCCGGCCAGGACGGGCGGCGGCTCGGCGGGCGGGTGGACGAGGGTGACTCCGTCGAGGTGCACGGCCTGGCCGTGCAGGGTCACGGTCTCGCCGCGCAGCAGCGCCCGCACCGACGTGATCGTTTCCTCCAGCAGCGCGATCGGCGAGGGTGCGGCGGCGCCGACCTGCCGCATCCAGTCCTGGACCCCGTGGCCGATGCCGGCGGCGAGCCGTCCGGGGTGCAGGCGGGCCAGATTGGCCAGTTCCATCGCCAGCAGCGCCGGGTTGCGCAACGGGGCGGGGGTGATGCCGATGCCGACCCGCAGGCGCTCGGTCACGGCCAGCGCGGTCGCGGCCGAGGACACGGCGCCCGTCCATCCCAGGTCCTCCACGACCCACAGGTCGGCCACGTCCAGGCCGTCCAGCTCGCGGGCGAACGGCACCAGCAGCTCCGGCGCCAGGTCGCGGTCGAACATCACTCCGAGCCTCACAGCAGGCCTCCCGTGTCACGTCGGTCTGGCGGCGCGGCCGTCCGCTGGTCCTGCCCGCCCACGGAACGATCCCGGATGGAGGAGGGGGACGCGCTGGGGCGGCCGTCCGGCCTCCGAGTATCCAGTACGGGGGACGGCCGCCGTTCGGGCGGGGCCGCGCCGCGGGGCATTCACGCAGACGAGCGCAGGGGAAGGAGTCCGGAGGAGGGTGAGGGATCTCCGGTCAGGCCGCCGCGGCCGACAGGGCCGAGCAGGCCTCCTCGATCGACGAGGCCGTCTCGAAGTGACGGTCCAGGTTCGTGATCGTGAACAGATGACTGATCATGCCGTCCACCAGCACGAGAATCATCCTGCCGCGTACGTGATGAACGTGGTTGAAGGCGTTCACCAGCACACCTAGTCCCACCGAGTCGCAGAACGGGACCTCTGTCAGGTCAATGACCACGTTGGCCGAGTCGCTCCTGGTGAGGACGTGGTCCAGTTCGGCCCGCAGTCGCGGGGCTCCGGCCACGTCGAGATCACCGACAACGCGCACAACCGTACAGGGGTCCTCCCGCCAATACTTGACCACCATGACGCATCAAGTGCCCGGAGTAAGGACACATATGCCTATTTCTTGCATATGTTCTGAGTTGCCGTTTTCGTAGTCGGTGTGGCGCTTGACGAGGGCTTCGCCCCCGGCGTCTCCAGAACCGGTTTCTGGATCTTGGGCTGGTCGCCGCCCGCGATGACCTCGATGCCCTTGACGTCGTCGGCCTCGCGCAGCTCCGCGCCGGGGATCGCCGCCGCGACGGTCCGGGCGGAGTCCTCGCGGTCGGGGGCGTAGCGGATGACGGTCTTCTTGTAGTCCTTGCGTGGGGTGTTGCCCGGCTGGTCCGGCACCCGGAACCCGGCCGCCACCAGCGCCTCCTTGGTCCGCGCGCCGAGCCCCGTGACGAGCGTGCCGTTCTTGACCGTGAGCGCGATGCGCTCCGGCGGGATCGACTCGCCGGCGGGCTTGGCGGTGGCGGTCGCCGAGGCGGAGGAGGACGGCGCGGGGCTGGGCTTGACGAGGTTCTCGTCGGCGGCGATCCGCCGGAACAGCTCGCGCGCCGCCACGTCGTCCCACAGCACCGCGGACTCGCCGGTCGGCGCCTTGAAGTCGACGTTCTTGAGGGGCACGTCGGCGAACGCGACGTCGTCCAGCGACACGTCGCGCATCTGCGTGGCGAGCCCCATCAGACCGTCGTCGGGATCGACCTTGATCGTGCGCAGCGTCGAGTTGACGAACCCGGCCAGCTTGGCCGGGTTGGTGAGCGTGCCGGCGCTGAGGGCGCGGTTCAGCAGCGCGGAGATCACCTGCTGCTGCCGGTCGATGCGGTCGAGGTCGGAACGGGCCGTGGCGCGGGTGCGGGCGTAGCCGAGCGCCTGGGCGCCGTGCAGCTCATGGGTGCCGGCGGTGAGCGTGAGCCCCGCCTTGGGGTCGTTGATGGGCACCGGGGTGCAGACCGTGACGCCGCCGAGCGCGTCCACGACGTCGATGAAGCCGAGGACGTTGACCTCGATGTAGCGGTTGATGGACAGCCCGGTCACCTGCTCCACGGTCTCCTTGGCGAGTCTCGGCCCGCCGAACTGGTACGCGGAGTTGATCTTGTGCTGGCCCTTGCCCGGGATGGTCGTCCAGGTGTCGCGGGGGAGGCTCACCACGGTGATCTTGCGGTGGTCCTCGGACAGGTGGATGACCATCATCGTGTCGGTCCGCTGCCCGGCCTCGCGGCCCAGCTTGAGCTGGTTCTGCTGCTTGCGGGTGAGGTCGTCGCGCTTGTCCACGCCGACGAGCAGGATGTTCATCGCGCCGCGGGACACCGGCTCGGTCACCCCCGCGTCGACCGTGCCGATCTGCCGGGGGGTCGCCCACACCACGCCGGTGCCGACGAGCACGCTGGCGGACAGCAGGCCCGCGACGATCAGGTTGCGCCGCCGCGCCTTCGCGCCGCGCCCCGGCCTGCGCTTGCGACCGGGTGGGAGCCTGACGCCGCCGTAGGCGTCGCCGCCCACATGCACCCCAGCGTCCTCCGCGCCCGGGTCGCGCATCCCGTCCCCCTCGTGTTCCGCCGCGAGGATCGGGCTTTCGATTGCCCTCCTCCCCTGCTCGTACAGTAGCGTGAGCCCCGCCATGAAGCAGTTCCCCGACTCGCCGCACGCGCCAGCGGAGACCCGTAGCTGGCCGCCCATCTCCGTCGTGATGCCGGTCCTCAACGAGGAGCGGCATCTTCGCGAGGCCGTCGACCAGGTCCTCGCCCAGAGCTACCCCGGCGCGATCGAGGTCGTCCTCGCCGTGGGACCGTCCCAAGACCGCACCCAGGAGGTCGCCGACGCCATCGCGGCGGCCGACCCGAGGGTCGTCGTGGTGCCCAACCCGACGGGCCGTACCCCCAACGCCCTCAACGCGGCCATCGCGGCCTCGCGCAGCGGCATCGTCGCCCGGGTCGACGGGCACGCCATGCTGCCGTCCGACTACCTGCGGGTGGCGGTCGAGACACTGGAGGAGACCGGCGCCGACAACGTGGGCGGCGTCATGGCGGCCGAGGGCGTCACCGCCTTCGAACAGGCCGTCGCCTGCGCCATGACGTCCAAGATCGGCGTGGGCGCCGCCGCCTTCCACGTGGGCGGCACGGCGGGCCCGGCCGACACCGTCTACCTGGGTGTGTTCCGGCGCTCCGCGCTCGACCGGGTCGGCGGCTACGACGAGCACTTCCAGCGCGCCCAGGACTGGGAGATGAACCACCGCATCCGTCAGAGCGGCGGCCTGGTGTGGTTCCAGCCCCGCATGCGGGTGACCTACCGGCCCCGGCCCAACGTCAAGGCGCTGGCCAAGCAGTACTTCCACTACGGCCGCTGGCGGCGCGTCGTCTCGCGCACCCACGAGGGCACGATCAACCTGCGCTACCTCGCGCCGCCGGCCGCCGTGCTCGCGATGGCGCTCGGGCTGATCGTGTCGCCGTTCTTCCCGCTCGGGCTGATCATCCCGGCGGGTTACGCGCTGGCCATCGCGGGCGGCTCGGTGCTCACGGGCAGCGGCTACCCGCCGGCGGTCAAGGCCAGGCTGCCGCTGGTGTACGCCACCATGCACATCTCGTGGGGCTGGGGCTTCCTGACCAGCCCGCGCAAGCTGGCCCGCCCGTCGCCCCAGCAGGGCCACCTCTCACTCCACTGACCCACCCGTCCCGGGCGCGCGTCACCCCTCTTCTCAGGGGTACGCGCGCCCTCCCCCGGTCAGCGTGGGCCGGATGTAG
>NZ_JBFAIA010000017.1:0-91395 GCF_040654455.1 Nonomuraea sp. NPDC050691 | reverse complement strand
GGCGGGCCGGCGGCCTGCGGCCGGGCCGTGCTCGCGGGCGGCGGCGATGCGCTCCACGGCCTCCTCCAGCACCGCCGGCGGCAGCGTGTACGGCAGGCGCAGGTACCCCTCCAGCGTCCCCTCGACGCCGAACCACGGCCCCGGCGCCAGCCGCACCCCGCGCGTGGCGGCCGCCTCGCTCAGGGAGACGGCCGAGCCGGAGTCGAGCCGCACCCACAGTGTGCCGCCGCCGCGCGGCACCGCGAACTCCCAGGCCGGCAGCCGCTCCCGCAGCGCGGCCACGAGCGTCGCCCGGGAGGCGCGCAGGCCGCGCAGGCGCTCGGCCCTGGTCTCCTCCATCCGGTCGAACAGCCGGGCCACCACGAGCTGCTCCAGCACCGGGCTGGCGATGTCGACGGCCGCCCGCCGCACGGTCAGCCGGCGGACCAGCGCGGCGCTGGCGCGCAGCCATCCGATGCGCAGCCCGCCCCACCACAGCTTGGACGCCGAGCCGATGGTGATCATGCGGTTGTCGGTGTCGAAGGCGGCCATGGGCGCGTGGCCTCCGGCGCGCCCCTCCAGGCCGCGGCCCGGATCGTGGCCCAGCTCGTGGTCCAGGCCGTGGTCGAGGTCGAGGTCGAGGTCGAGCTCCGACCACGTCTCGTCGATGACGATCGTGGTGTCGGTGCGCCGGGCCGCGCCGGCGATCGCGGCGCGGGTGGCGTCGTCCATGAGGGCGCCGGTCGGGTTCTGGAAGTCGGGCATGAGGTAGGCGACGCGGGCCGCCGACTGGCGCAGGGCGCAGGCGACGAGGTCGGCCTGCCAGCCCTCGTGCGAGATGCCGACCGGGACGAGCCGGGCGCCGCGCTGCCGGGCCGCGTCGATGGCGTGCGTGTAGGTGGGCGACTCGACCAGGACGGGGTCGCCCGGCCCGGCCAGCAGGCTCATGGCCAGGTGCAGGGCGTGCTGCGAACCGGTGGTGACGAGGATCTGCTCGGGCCGGGTGGCCAGGCCGCGCGCGGTGTAGCGGGCGGCGATCCGCTCGCGCAGCACCGGCAGGCCCAGAGGGTCGTAGCCGTGGCCCATGCCGTACCGTGGCAGGTCCTCGACGGCCTCGGCCATCGCCTCGCGCAGCGCGGAGGGGGCGGGCGGGGCGGCGGCGTGGAGCTGGATGAGCCCGTCCTGGCCGGTGGCCAGCCACGGGTTGTCGGGGGTGGAGGCGGGGTCGGGCAGCGCCGTCCAGCTCCCGGAGCCCTGCCGGCTCTCCAGGTAGCCCCGCTCGCGCAGCAGGTCGTAGGCGGCGGTCACGGTGGTGCGGCTGACGCCGAGGGTGGCGGCCAGGTGCCGCTCGGCGGGCATCCGCACGCGGACGGGGATGCGCCCGTCGAGGATGAGCGCGCGCACGGCGTCGGCGAGCGCCCGATAGTACGGCCGGGCCTCCGGCGGCACTTCGGTGAGCCGGGCCACCTGCGCCGCCCCCAAATACCTCATCAGGCCACTTTTCACGATTGGACCTGTTTTGGCAAGCCAATGGCCTGCCACTCTGGGACCACTATGAGCGAAGCGTCCGTCCCCCATCTCGGCTCCCTCCCCTCCCGGCTCACCCGGCTCTACGGCGGCCTGGCCCTGTACGGCCTCGGCATCGGCCTTCAGGTCCGCTCAGGACTGGGCAACGGCCCCTGGGACACCTTCCACCAGGGCCTGGGCCGCCACCTGGGGCTGTCGATCGGCACTGTGATCATCGGGGTCGGCGCGCTGGTCATGCTGCTGTGGATCCCGATGCGGCAGCGGCCGGGCGTGGGCACGATCAGCAACGTGATCTTCGTCGGCCTGTTCGCCGACGCCGCCCTGTTCGCGCTGCCCGCCTCCGGCCACTGGGCGCTGAGCTGGCTCTACCTGGCCCTGGCCCTCGTGTCGATCGCGCTGGCCACCGTGCTCTACATCGGCGCCGGCATGGGCCCCGGGCCGCGCGACGGCCTCATGACCGGGCTGGTCCGGCTCGGCCTGTCGCTGCGGCTCGGCCGCTTCCTCATCGAGGTGACCGTGCTCGCGGCCGGCTGGCTGCTCGGCGGCACGGTGGGCGTCGGCACGCTGGTGTTCGCCCTGGCCATCGGGCCGCTGACCCAGCTCTTCGCCCGCCGCTTCCCCCTGACGTGATCGCGCCGCCGGGTTCGTCATGACGCGACGTGCCCGGACCCGGCAGCGTGATCACCCACATGACGAGTAGCGTCGAGGCATGCGGATCGAGGACTACGCCCTGATCGGAGACATGCAGTCGGCCGCCCTGGTGGGCAGGGACGGTTCGATCGACTGGCTCTGCCTGCCCAGGTTCGACTCCCCGGCGTGCTTCGCGGCGCTGCTCGGCGGGGACCGCAACGGCCACTGGTGGATCGGCCCACCCGGCCGCCGGCCCGCCACCCGGCGCCGCTACCGCCCCGACACGCTCATCCTGGAGAGCGAGTGGGACACCCCGACGGGCACGGTCCGGGTCATCGACTTCATGCCGCCCCGCGACGTCAACCCCGACGTCGTGCGCATCGTGGAGGGTGTCTCCGGCACGGTCGAGGTGGCCACCCAGCTGCGCGTGCGCTTCGACTACGGCCGCATCGTCCCCTGGGTGCGCCGCACCGACGGCCACCTCCAGGCCGTCGGCGGCCCCGACTCCGCGTGGCTGCACTCCCCCGTCCCCCTCAAGGGCGGCGACTACGCCCACCGCGCCACCTTCCACGTCAAGGCCGGCCAGCGGCTGCCGTTCGTGTTCACCTGGCACCCCTCGCACGAGCCGATGCCCGCCCAGATCCACGCCGAGCAGCAGCTCGACGAGACCGAGTCGCTGTGGAAGGAGTGGGTGGCCACCTGCACCCACGAAGGCCCCTGGCGCGAGGCCGTGGTGCGCTCCCTCATCACCCTCAAGGCCCTCACCTACGCCCCCACCGGCGGCATCGTCGCCGCCCCCACGACCTCCCTGCCGGAGGACCTCGGCGGGGTCCGCAACTGGGACTACCGCTACTGCTGGCTGCGCGACGCCACGATGACGCTCGAGGCGCTGATCAACAACGGCTATCTCGGCGAAGCCGCCGAGTGGCGGTCCTGGCTGCTGCGCGCGATCGCCGGCCGCTCCCAGGACCTCCAGATCATGTACGGCGTGGCGGGCGAGCGGCGGCTGCCCGAGATGCAGCTCGACTGGCTCGACGGCTACGAGGGCTCCCGGCCGGTCCGCATCGGCAACGACGCCGTCAACCAGCTCCAGCTCGACGTCTACGGCGAGGTGATGAACGCCCTCTTCCTGGCCGGCGCCTCGGGCCTGACGGCCGACCAGCGCGCCTGGTCCATCCAGCGCCAGCTCCTGGACTACGTCGAGGAGCACTGGGACGAGCCGGACGAGGGCCTGTGGGAGGTGCGCGGCCCGCGCCGGCACTTCACCCACTCCAAGGTCATGTGCTGGGTGGCGCTCGACCGGGCGGTCAAGTACGTCGAGCGGTACGACCGGGTCGGCCCCGCCGACAAGTGGCGGCGCACGCGCGACCGCATCCACGCCGAGGTGTGCGAGCACGCCTTCGACGCCGAGCGCAACACCTTCACCCAGTCCTACGGCTCCACCGAGCTGGACGCGTCGCTGCTCCTCATGCCCATGGTCGGGTTCCTGCCCGCCGACGACCCGCGCATGGTGGGCACCGTGGCCGCCATCGAGAAGGAGCTGATGGCCGACGGCTTCGTGCTGCGCTACCCGGTGGCCGAGGACAACGACGTCGACGGGCTGCCCGGGGGCGAGGGCGCGTTCCTGGCGTGCAGCTTCTGGCTGGTCGAGGTCATGGCCATGCAGGGGCGCAGGGACGAGGCCAAGGAGCTGTTCGAACGGCTGCTGGCGCTGCGCAACGACCTGGGCCTGCTGTCGGAGGAGTACGACCCGCGCTACTCCCGAATGGTCGGCAACTTCCCGCAGGCGTTCAGCCACGTGCCCCTGATCCACGCGGCCCGCGCGCTGTCCGAGAGCGACGACACCCCCAAGCTCGCCCGCGACGCCTGACCCGCACACGGGCGGGCTCCCTCTCGCGGGCGGGTGTTCTCCTCGCGGGTGGGCGCTCTCTCGCGGGCAGGGCCGGGCCGTCAGGCGGCGAGGCGGGCGAGGACGCGGGCGAAGTCGGGCGGCGGGGCGACGACCAGCCGCGTCTGCCCGTCGCGCAGCTCGATGTCGGCGCGGATGAGCGTCAGCCGCCCCCCGTGCCACCAGTAGACCTGCGGGCTCAGCCCGCCCGTGCGGGCGGCGTGGACGCGCAGCCGCTCGATGGCGCGCACCACGCTGATCCCGTTCACGGGGTGCACGAGCAGCGTGTACGGGTCGGGCAGCACGGCGAGGACGCCGTGGGCGGGCACGGGCAGGTAGGCGCCGAGCCAGCGCAGGTGCGTCGCCGCCGAGGGGGTGCGGCTGGTCAGCCGGATGACGGGCGTGCCGGACAGCTCGATGGTCTCGACCGAGAGCCGTTCGCCCCGCCGCACGTTGCCGGCGGCCCGGTCCAGGGCCTGGACGGGCGGCACGGGCCAGCAGCCGGCCTCCTCGGGCAGCACCGGGCGGGCGCCGACGGTCAGCAGCTCCACCAGGTCGCCGTTGAGGTGGCGGCCCACCACGCGGGTGAGGTCGGGCACCTCGTCGACCGCCTCGACGCGGGTGCGCAGCAGCGGCCCGGCCTGGTCGTAGTCGCAGACGTCCACCCCGGCCCGCGAGTCCCCGGCGCCGACGGCGCGCGCCAGGTGCTCGGAGACGAGGGTCGGCCAGTCCTCGCGCGGCCGGCGGCCCGCCTCGCGGCGCAGCCCGGCGAGCCGGACGAGGATCTCGCCGTCGCGCGGGCGGCGGGCAGCCGGGAGGCGGAGGGTGAGCGAGGCGCCGTCGGGGGCGAAGACACAGGTGAAGCCGAGGGAGTCGGCCACGAGCGCGAGCAGGGAGTCGAGGTCGACGTCCTCGACCGCCCTGCGCGAGGGTTTCCGGCCACGTCGGAAGAACGTCACGCGCGGCGTCCCATCATGTCCGATTTGTCCTGATCCGTCCCTCCTACCTTGCCTGCTCCCCGCTGCGGAGCGGCCCAGCCAGCGAGCACGATTCGGTATCGATAACGGCCGGGGCTCCAAGCCACACACTCAGCTGTGGTGATCCGTGCCCAACCGGCAGCCCCGCCAGGATCGGCACGCCCAGCGGCAGCAGCCGGTCACGCAGCACCGGATAGGGGTCGCCGCAGTCCACCCACGAGCCGAGCGCGACACCCCGCACGCCCTCGAACGCCCCGGCCTGCAGAAGCTGCGTGAGCATGCGGTCGATCCGGTACGGCTCCTCGCCGATGTCCTCCAGCAGCACGATCCGCCCGTCGAAGGACGGGTGATGGCGGGTGCCACACATCGCGGCGAGCAGCGACAGGTTGCCCCCGGTCAGCACGCCCTCCGCCCGGCCCGGCGCCAGCACCCGGTCACCGGTGACCGCGGGCGCCCGCCCCGACAGGACCGCCTGGAAGTTCTCCCATGACACCGGCTCCGGGCCGCCGTCGCCGGCGATCGTCTCGCAGGCCGGCATCGGCCCGTGCAGGGTCGGCACGCCCAGCTCGGCCCCGAAGACGTGGTGCAGCGCCGTGATGTCGCTGGAGCCGACGAGCGTCTTCGGCCCGGCCGCCCGCATCGCGTCCCAGTCGAGCAGGCCGAGCAGCCGCGCCGCGCCGTACCCGCCCCGCGCGCAGAACACCACGGAGACGGCCGGATCGCACCACGCGGCCTGCAGGTCGGCGGCGCGGCCCTCGTCCGAGCCGGCCAGGTAGGGCAGTTCCTGCCGGTCGAGCACCCGCCCGCCGGCCACCACCTTCAGCCCCAGCCCCTCAAGGCGCTCGACACCGCGCTTGAGCAACGTGGCGTTCGGCGGCCCCGACGGCGCCACGACCGCGACGGTGTCGCCCGGCCGCAACGCGGTGATCTGTCCTGCGGCCCGCGCGGGCCCGCTCCCTGGCTCGTTCACGTGCCAAACGGTGTCACACTTGTGCTCCAGTATGCGACTTCCGCCCCACATCCTCGTGGTCAACGGCATCAAGGTCCGCCGCCCGGTCTTCCTGCTCGGAGCGCCGCATTCCGGCACGGATCCGCTCGGCCGCGCCCTCAAACGGTCACCGGGCTTCCACGTGACCATGGGCCGTTCCTGCGTGACCCACGTCCTGTACGCCTTCGCCCGCAAGCCGTCCATCGGCGAGAGCTCCGGCGCCGTGCGGGTGCTGCGCGACGCGCTGGCCGAGTCGTGGCAGGTGCTGCCCGACTCGTGCCGCCAGTGCGGCCCGGCGTGCCGGGAGGCCGGCGGGGTCACGGGCGGGGGCCCCTGCGTCGCGACGGCCGCCGTCACCCGCTTCGGCGACGCCAGCCCCGACCTCATCTACAGCGCCGCCACCCTGCTACGGGCCTTCCCCGACGCCCGGTTCATCCAGATCGTGCGCGACGGCCGCGACGTGGTGGCCGACATGCTGGCCGACCCGGCGTGCCTGGCGTGGTTCAAGCCGACGATGCTGTCGGACGAGACCGAGTTCCCCAACGCGTTCCTCGGCGTCAACCGCGACGAGCACCTCGACAAGTGGAAGGGCATGCCGGTCGCCGGCAAGAGCGCCCTGCGCTGGCGCAGCGCGGTGCGCCTGAGCGCCACGCTCCGCCGCGACCTGCCCGAGGAGCAGCTCCTGACCCTGCGTTACGAGGATCTCGCGCTCAGGCCCGCCCAGGCGGTGGCGTCGGTGGCGGCCTTCCTCGGCACGCGCGTCTCCAAGGTCGCCCTGCACGGCGGGAGCCCCCCGGAGACCGGCACGTGGCGCAGCCGGCTGCGGCCGGACGACCTCGCCCTGGTGGAGAAGGTCGCCCGGCAGGAGCTCACGACCCTGGGCTACCTGACGAGCTGAACTGCGTGCGGTGCAGCTCCGCGTAGAGGCCGCGGCGCGCCAGCAGCTCGTCGTGCGTGCCCCGCTCGGCGATCCGCCCGTCCTGGACCACGAGGATCTCGTCGGCCTCGCGGATCGTCGACAGCCGGTGCGCGATGACCAGCGAGGTGCGGCCCGACAGGGCCGTCTTCAGCGCCTGCTGCACGGCCGCCTCCGACTCCGAGTCGAGGTGGGCCGTGGCCTCGTCGAGCACGACGACGCGCGGCGCCTTGAGCAGCAGCCGCGCCAGCGCCAGCCGCTGCTTCTCACCGCCCGACAGCCGGTGGCCGCGGTCGCCGACGACCGTGTCGAGCCCGTCGGGCAGGCTCTCGACCAGCTCGCCGATCTGCGCCGCCCGCAGCGCCTCCCACAGTTCCTCGTCGCTCGCGCCCGGGCGGGCGTAGCGCAGGTTGGCGCCGATCGTGTCGTGGAACAGGTGGGGGTCCTGGGCGACCACGCCGACGGTGTCGCGCAGCGAGGCCAGCGTGGCCTCGCGCACGTCGAGCCCGTTGAGGCGAACCGCTCCCGCGGACACGTCGTACAGCCGCGACACCAGCGAGGTGATCGTGGTCTTGCCCGCGCCGGACGGGCCGACCAGCGCCACGAGGCGGCCGGGGCGGGCGGTGAACGACACGCCCTTGAGCACGGGGTGGGAGGGGGCGGTGTCCTGCCGGGCCACCGACTCCAGCGACGCGAGCGACACCTCCTCGGCCGCGGGATAGCGGAAGTGGACGTCGTCGAACGTGATCGTCACCGGTCCGTCGGGCACGGGGCGGGCGTCCGGCCGCTCGGCCACCATGGGCTTCAGGTCGAGGATCTCGAAGACCCGGTCGAAGCTCACCAGCGCCGTCATCACGTCCACGTGCATGTTCGACAGCGACGTCAGCGGGCCGTACAGACGCATGAGCAGCGCGGCCAGGGCCACGAGCGTGCCCAGCTCGAACACGTCGCCGATGGCCAGCACGCCGCCGATGCCGTACACCAGGGCCGTCGCGAGCGCCGCGACCAGGCCGAGCGCGACCCGGAACACGGTGCCGTACATGCCGACCGTGACACCGACGTCGCGCACCCGGGCGGCGCGCCCGCCGAACATCGCGGCGTCGTCCTCGGGCCGGCCGTACAGCTTGGCGAGCATCGCGCCGGCCACGTTGAAGCGCTCGGTGGTGACGGAGCTCATCTCGGCGTCGAGCCGCATCTGCTCGCGCGTCAGCGCCGACATGCGCCGGCCCACCCACTTGGCCGGGATCACGAAGATCGGCAGCAGCACCAGCGCGACCAGCGTCACCTGCCACGACAGCACGAGCATGGCGCCGAGCACGAGCACCAGGCTGATCACGTTGGACACCACCGACGACAGGGTGCTGGTCAGGGCGCGCTGGGCGCCGATGACGTCGGTGTTGAGCCGCGAGACCAGCGCGCCGGTCTGCGCTCGCATGAAGAACGCCACCGGCATGCGCTGCACGTGGTCGAACACCTCGGTGCGCAGGTCGTAGATCAGCCCCTCGCCGATGCGGGCCGAGAACCAGCGCTGCGCCAGCGTGAGCCCGGCGTCGAGCAGCGCGAGCGCGGCGATCGCCAGCGCCAGGCCGACCACGACGCTTGTGCGTCTCGGCAGGATGCCGTCGTCGATGATCGCCTTCATCAGCAGCGGGTTGGCGACCACGACGCCCGCACCGGCCATCACCAGCAGCAGGAACGCGGTGATCTGCCGGGTGTACGGCCGCGCGTAACCCGCGATGCGCCGCACGGTGCCGGGCGCGAGCCGCTGCTTGGTCACCGACTCGTCGCGGCGCAGCGACGCCATGACCTGGGGGCCGAAGCCCCCTCCCATCATCGCCATCCGGGGTCCTCCTCCCCGGTATGAGCGCCGCCGGTGGGCCCGCTGATTCCCGGCGGCGCGTGATCGACCGCTGTCGGGGCCGGCCGGGGAACGACCGGGCAGGTCAGGGCTGGGCGGAGAAGAGCGCGCGCAGGCGTTCGGCCTGCGCGGCGCCCTCGGCCGCGCACTGCTCCTCCAGGGTGCGCGAGCGCGCGCCCTGGAGGAGCCGCTTGGTCGCCGTGGCCGCGTCCCGGTTGGTCGACAGCAACGCGGCGGCCTTGTCGTGCACGGCCCGGTCCAGGTCGTCACGGGTGACGACCTGTTCGGCGAGCCCGATGCGCAGGGCTTCGCCGGCCTCCACGGTCCTGGCGGTCAGGCAGATGTCGATCGCCCGGGCCAGGCCCACGAGCTCGACCAGCGGCTTGGTCCCGGTCAGATCGGGTACCAGCCCCAGGGCGGGCTCCTTCATGCAGAACTTGACGTCGTCGGCCACGATCCGCAGGTCGCAGGCGAGCGCGAGCTGGAAGCCCGCGCCGATCGCGTGCCCCTGCACGGCCGCGATGGAAACGATCTCGGGGCGGCGAAGCCACAGGAACCCCCGCTGTGCCTGCCGCAACCGCTCCTCGAACGCCGCGGCCCCGAGCCGCGCCGCCGAGCTGAACGAGCCCTGTCCGGGCACCCCCTCTGGTGTGAACATCCGCAGGTCGATGCCTGCCGAGAAGGACGGTCCCTCACCTTTCACGACGACGATGCGCACCCGTTCCGGTAGGTCATCACCGATCCGGGCCAACGCTGACCAGGTCGCGAACGTCTGAGCGTTCCGCTTGTCCGGCCGGTCCAGCGTGATCGTCGCGATCTCACCGTCCACCTCGAAGCGAAGTCCGTCGTCCTCCGGTTGTCCGGTGGACACGTCCTCCGTGTACCCCCCGCGCTCCTTCGGCGCCTTCGCTCCCGCCATCGCCCGCTCCCTCGTGCCCACTGAACCGTCGCGCCCGAGCTTACAGAATGAGATTCTGGGCCCGGGCGCGACGGCTGGCTGACTAGGGACGAGCGGCTGCGGTCGCACGTTCCGAGGCGGCCGTCAGCGCTTGGACTTGCCTCGGGTCGCCCCGCCGCGCCCGCGCAGAGTCACACCGGACTCGCTCAGGATGCGGTGGATGAACCCGTAGGACCGACCGGTCGAAGCGGCCAGGGCACGGATGCTCTCACCCGCGGCGTAGCGCTTCTTGAGATCGCCGGCCAGCTTTTCACGGTCGGCCCCGGTGACCCGGGTGCCCTTCTTCAGTGTCTCGGCCACGAGTACCTCCTGTAGTGCCGGACTTCCGCAGCGTTACTCCGCCATGATCAGTCATTTCAGCGGGATCGGCTACCTACTCCACGGGAAAAGATCCGTACCCACCCAAATTAAGATCAGGCAAGTGCCACAAGATCGGAAAATTCGGCGCTCCATGCGTCTTCAGTTCCGTCCGGTAGCAAGATCACCCTATCCGGTGACAGGGCGTCAACGGCACCCTCGTCATGGGTGACGAGCACGATGGCTCCTGAATACGACCTCAGAGCGTTGAGGACCTGCTCCCGGCTGACCGGATCGAGGTTGTTCGTGGGCTCGTCGAGCAACAGGACGTTGGCGCTGGAGAGCACGAGCATCGCCAGCGCGAGGCGGGTCTTCTCGCCGCCGGACAGCACACCGGCCGGCTTGTCGGCGTCCTCGCCGGTGAACAGGAAGGACCCGAGCACCTTGCGCAGCTCGGTGTCGGTGAACTCACCGCCGGCCGAGCGCATGTTCTCGAGGATCGTGCGGTCGGCGTCGAGCGTCTCGTGTTCCTGGGCGTAGTAGCCGAGCTTGAGGCCGTGGCCGGGCCGGACCTCGCCCGTGTCGGGCTCCTCCTGGCCGCCCAGCAGCCGCAGCAGCGTGGTCTTGCCGGCGCCGTTGAGACCGAGGATGACGACCCGGTGACCTCGGTCGATGGCGACGCTGACGTCGGTGAAGACCTCCAGCGAGCCGTACGACTTGGACAGGCCCTCGGCCGTGAGCGGGGTGCGCCCGCACGGCTGCGGGTCCGGGAAGCGCAGCCGCGCCACCTTGTCGTTCTGGCGCTCCTCCTCGGTGCCGGCGAGCAGCCGGTGCGCGCGGCGCATCATGTCCTGCGCGGCCTTGGCCTTGGTGGCCTTGGCGCGCATCTTGTCGGCCTGGGCCAGCAGGGCGCCGGCCTGCTTCTCGGCGTTGGCCCGCTCGCGCTTGCGCCGCTTCTCGTCGGTCTCGCGCTGCGCCAGGTACGCCTTCCAGCCGACGTTGTAGTGGTCGATGACCGAGCGGTTGGCGTCGAGGTGCAGGACCTTGTTGACCGTCGCTTCAAGAAGGTCGACGTCATGGCTGATGATCACCAAGCCGCCGTGATGAGAACGCAAAAAATCACGAAGCCACCCGATTGAGTCGGCATCTAGGTGGTTTGTCGGCTCGTCGAGAAGGAGAGTTTCCGCCCCGCTGAAAAGAATGCGCGCCAATTCCACGCGCCTGCGCTGTCCGCCGGAAAGCGTTTCCAGCGGCTGTCCGAGGACGCGGTCCGGCAGTCCGAGACTGGAGGCGATCGAGGCGGCCTCCGCCTCGGCCGCGTAGCCGCCGAGGACGTGCATCTGGTCCTCCAGCCGGCCGTAGCGGCGCACCGCCCGCTCGCGGGTCTTGTCGTCGGCGGAGGACATGCCGAGCTCTGCCTCGCGGAGCTTGCGCAGCACCTCGTCGAGCCCGCGGGCGGACAGGATGCGGTCGCGTGCCAGCACCTGCAGGTCACCCGTGCGGGGATCCTGCGGCAGGTAGCCGACGCTGCCGCTCGTGGTGACCGATCCGGCGGCGGGCAGCGCCTCGCCGGCCAGGACCTTGGTCAGCGTGGTCTTGCCCGCGCCGTTGCGGCCCACCAGGCCGATCTTGTCGCCCGGGTTGACCCGGAAGGAGGCGCTTTCGATGAGCAGGCGCGCGCCGGCGCGCAGCTCGATGTCACTGGCGATGATCATGGTTGACGGAACACTCCCGAGCTAGGGAATCGAGGGAAGGGGGAACGTTCGGCGCGTGCGCCGTGCCGTCAATCGGGAGTGTGCATACCGATCAGTGTAGGCCCCTGAGCTGGAGTACCACCTCCGGTTATCTCCCAGCTCATCACCGGTGTGCCGTTCTCCCACTCCCGTCCCTCGTCTACTCCGGGGGATGCTCCGGGAGGTGGTCGCCGATGAGGGCGAGGTTCTGGATGGCCGCCAGCCCGTACTGCGCGGCGTCGTTCGTGGAGACGAACGGCGCCTCGTCGAGCGCGGCGAGCACGCCCGGCCCGTCCACCCGGGTCAGCCGCCAGTGCGGCTCGCGCTGCAGCTCGTTGCGGTTGAGCTGGTCGTCCTCGTCCAGGTAGAACTTGCGCCAGGCCCGGGCGGCCTGCGCCGGATCGCCCGTGCGGGCGGCCGCGTACGCGGTGAGACGGCTGTGCGCCTGCACCAGCGAGATGCCAAGCAGCGGGCGGCCCACCTCGCCCTCCTGCTCCCCGGCGGGCGCCAGGTAGAGCCGGCAGTAGTCGAGCCAGGCCCGCTCGAAGCCCGGCACCCCGAGGTCGAGCGCGATCAGCTCGGAGCACATCTCCGGCAGGCCGAACACCGACGACAGGTGCGAAATCATGATCGCGTCACGGGAGGTGTCGAAGCGGCCGGTGGCCAGGTCGAGCCGGGCCTCGCCGGTCAGGAAACCGCGGGGCAGCGCCCCGATGCCGGCCATCGTGGCGAGCAGCCGGTCGCGGGCCCGCTCGTCGCCGTGCCGTTCCCAGCGGGTCAGCCAGGCCGCGGCCAGCGAGCCCCAGTCGGTGCCGAGCCCGACCGACAGGGCCGACGGGTCGGGCGTGTAGACGTCCGCGCGCACCTTGCGCTGCGGATCGACGACCAGGAACGTCGCCTCCGGCTCCGACAGCTCGTCCAGCAGGTCGCCGGTGCGCTCATCGGCGGTCAGGTAGTAGAAGAAGCGCCGGTAGGCGGCGTTGGAGATGCGCAGCTGCTTGCAGCTGCACCCCCAGTGCTGCACGTTGTGCCGGCTGCCGAGCCCCTTCCAGCGGCCGAGGTGGTAGACGTCGACCTCGCCGGTGTGACGCGACATCGCCTCGGCGAAGCGGAAGACGTCGGCCCGCCCGGTGCGCAGGAACTGGTACCACAGCCACAGGTCGGGCGACAGCTCGGAGTTGTCCCAGGCGTAGCCGCCCACGTCGTAGCGCCAGGTGTGCCGGTCGGCGTCGTAGGTGTGCATGACGTCGCCGTAGTCCCAGAAGCCGTACCAGCGGCGCTGCTCGCGCTCGCGCGCGTACAGGTCGAACAGGAAGTCCAGCCGGTCCTCGATCGCGGCGCGGGCCGGGGTCGAGCGGTCCGGCAGCGCCCAGTCGCCGAAGACGCCCGCGGCGCGGATCCGCGCGGGCGGGGCGATCAGGAGCGCCGGGTCGTTCAGGGCGGCGGCGTGCGCGGCGAGCGCCCGCGCCGGGGGCGTGGCGTCGTGGACCCGCAGGGTCAGCTCGTGGGTGCGGGCGACGCCGTGCGCGTCGCCGAAGCCCGGCTCGTAGTCCTCGTAGGTGATCTCCAGGCCCTCGAGCTGCTCGGCGAACGTGTCCTGGCCCATGCCGTCGTGCCAGAACCGCAGGTCCATGGCCGGAGCCGACGGCGACCAGAGCCAGACCGTCGCCGTGGCGAGGTCCGTGGCCGCGCCGCGCACGTCGAGCCGCGTCGGGTGCAGCCGCCAGAAGTCGCGCAGCCCGAACCCGAGGCCGCCGGTGACCCCGCCCACGTAGCCGTAGCCGGCCGAGCGGGTGCCCGCCGGGATCGTCACCCAGGCGTGGCCCTCGCCGGTGCGCTTGCGCAGCGTGAAGCCGTCGGCGCTGGTCTGGTCGAGCGTGTAGTCGTTCCAGGCCGGGACGAGGTGGAGGCGGCCGGCGACCTCCGGGTTGCCGATCGGGCCGCACGGGCGGCCCTCGACCTGCGCCCGCCGCACGGCCTGGCCCGGGTCGCGGCGCAGGCCGGTCAGCCCGCGCACGGCCTCGGTGAGGAAGCCGCCGGGGCCGGCGAGCCGTACGTGCCGGTCGTGCAGCTCGTCGCGCATGACGACGTCCGCGCGCAGGCCGAGCCCGGCCAGGAAGTCACGCTCCGGGTCACCGTCCCAGACGAACGTGTGGACGACGCGGACGTCCTCGGCCCCGGCATAGAAGTACAGGCGTACCGTGAACGGCAGCCGCAGGCCCGGACTCCGTCCGTCCGTGCGGACGTGGTGGCCCTCCAGGCGGACGACGGCGCGGACCGGCCCCTCCTGCTCCACGCTCACGCGGGTCACGTGGCCGGTCGCCTCCGTCCGCGTGACCGTGCCGCCGTCGTCGGGGGTGGGCTCGTCCTGGTGGAGGCTCACCAGGCGGACGTCACGGACGATCTCGCGGGCCGCCTGGACGGCCTCACCGGCGGCACGGGCCTCGCGCGTGACCGAGCGGGCGAGCGTGGCGCCCGACTCCTCGATCGTCCAGGTCACGACGCCGGTGCTCACGCGCAGCGCGCCGTCCTCGCGCGTCACGCTGACGGCGGTGGCGGGGGCGGGCGGCACACGGCCGGGCTCCAGCCGGTACGTCGCGGCGGGCTCCTCCTGCGGAGGCACGGCGTGCGCCGACCACTTGACCGACCCGTCCGGCCAGGTCGCGGTCACCCAGCTCTGCGTGGGCACCGCGCGGCCGTCGGGGCCGGTCAGCGTGTACGGCGCGGCCCGCCCGACGGCGCCGCGCGGCCACGGCACCCCGAAGGTCACCCCCTGCTCCGACGGCCGGTCCAGCCAGCGAAGCCCGGTCATGTCGGTCACTCCTTGACGCCTCCGATGAGCACACCCTTGGTGAAGTGCTTCTGCAGGAACGGATAGAAGAACAGGATCGGCAGCGTGGCGATGACGACCACCGCGAACTTCAGCCCCTGCTCCGGCGGCACGAACGTCCTGTCCATGTTCGCCAGCGCGTCGGCCTGATCGGCGCTGGTCAGCTGGCGCACCAGGATCTGCAACGTCCACTTGCTGGGGTCGCTGATGTACAGCAGCGGCGACATGTAGTCGTTCCAGATGCTCACCGCGTAGAACAGCGAGAAGGTCGCGATGATCGGTTTCGACAGCGGAAGAACGATCTTGAAGAAGACGCCCATCTCGTTGCAGCCGTCGATGCGCGCCGCCTCCTCCAGCGCCTGCGGCAGCTCCTGGAAGAAGCTCTTCACGATGATCAGGTAGAACGGGTTGATCGCCAGCGGCAGGATCAGCGCCCAGTAGCTGTCCAGCAGCCCCAGGTCGCGCACCACCAGGTAGGTGGGGATCATGCCGCCGGAGAAGACCAGCGTGAAGATCACCAGATTGAGCACCAGCGTGCGGCCGGGCAGATACCGCTTGGCCAGCGGATACGCCATGGTGAACGTCAGCACCAGCTGCACCACCGTGCCGACGGCCGTCACGACGATGGTCGTGAGCAGGGCGCGGACGAAGGTGGGGGTGGAGAAGATGAACGTGTACGTGTCCGTGACGAACTTCTCCGGCCACAGGAAGAACGGCCGCGCGGAGATCTCCGCCTCGCTCGCGAAGGACCCCGCCAGCACGTACAGCAGCGGCAGGACGGTGACCAGGGCCAGGCCGACGAGGACGGCCACGTTGATCACGTCGAACACGCGGCTGCCCACGGTGCTGTACTCGGTGGTCAGCTTCTTGTGCTTCGTACCGGGTTGCTTCATGCCGGGCTCCCCTAGAGCAGTCCACGCTGGCCGAGGCGCTTGGCCAGCCAGTTGGAGCCGAAGATCAGGATGCAGCCGACGACGCCCTTGAACAGGCCGACGGCGGTGGAGTAGCTGATCGCGCCCTGGGTGATGCCGGTGTAGTAGACGTAGGTGTCGAACACGTCGGCCACCGAGCGGTTCAGCGAGGTGGTCATGAGCCAGATCTGCTCGAAGCCCGTGTCGAGCAGGTTGCCCGAGGTGAGGATGGCCATGACGACGATCGTGGGGCGGATCGCGGGCAGCGTGATGTGGAAGAGCTGGCGGAAGCGGCCGGCGCCGTCCATGCGGGCCGCCTCGTACAACTGCGGATCCACACCGGCCAGCGCGGCCAGGTAGATGATCGTGCCCCAGCCGGTCAGCTTCCACAGCTGCTGCGCGATGATCAGCGGCCGGAACCACTCCTCCTGCGCCATGTAGTCGATCTTCGCGGTGTCGCCGAGTATCTCGCGGATCCATCCGGAGATCACTCCGAAGTCCGCAGAGAACAGCAGATACGTCAGCGACGCGACGATCGCCCAGGACAGGAAGTGCGGGATGTACATCACCGACTGGACCGAACGCTTGAGCACGTTGATCCGCAGCTCGTTCAGCAGCAGCGCGACGACGATCGGCGCGGGGAAGACGAACACCACGGTCAGCGCCGCCAGGAACAGCGTGTTGAACATCAGCCGGCCGAAGTCCGGCCCGGCGAACAGATCCTGGAAGTGCTGGAAGCCCACCCAGGGACTGCCGGAGTAGCCGAGGAACGGCAGGAAGTCCTGGAAGGCGATGGTGATGCCGTACATCGGCAGGTACTTGAAGAGCGCGAAGTAGACGACGCCCGGGAGGAGCATCAGGTAGAGCCAGCGATAGCGCGCCAGGGAGGCGCCCCATCCCGCCCTCCGGCGTCGGCCGGGCTTGCTCGCCGCCTGCGCGGGAGGCGGCGCCAGGTCGGTGGCCACAGCGGCCTCCTTTCATGTGAGGGGCCCGGGCACGGCGGCCCGGGCCCCTCAGGCGGGTCAGTTGGTGCCGAGCTTGGAGACCAGGTCGTTGATCTCGGCGGCGACCTGCGTGCCGCCGGCGTCGTACCAGCGCTTGATCTCGCCCTTCAACTGCTCTTCGGTCATCTCACCCGACAGGTACTTGATCCGGGCGTCGGGGATGATGTCGTCGAGCTGCGCACCCTTGGCGACCTTTGTGGGTGAGACCACGGGCAGCGCCGGGTTGTACACGGCCGTCTTGAGGTCCTCGTTCATCAGGTCGAAGCCCAGCTTGATGATGTCCTTGTACGGCTGGCCGGACGGCGTGCGCGCGTAGGCGAGGCCGCCGTACGTCGTGTCGCCCTTGAAGCCGAGCTGGGTGAAGGCCTGGTCGACGTTGTCCTGGACGACCCTGACCTTGGGGTCGGTCTCGTTGATCAGCGCGGCGTTGTCGCCCTCGGCCTTGAAGTTGCGCCCCTCGATGCCGTTCTGGACGAGGACCTGGCCCTCCTTCGACCCCAGCTTGTCCAGGACCTTCAGGATGTTGTCGAGGTCCTGCTCGGTCCGCACGTTCTGCTTGGAGATCGCGATGGCGTCGTTGTAGCCGGTGAACGGCAGGGAGAACTTCTTGCCGTCGGAGCGCTTGAGGTTGCCGACCATGGCGACCCGGTCACCGTAGTTCTTGTCGCCGTCGTCCCTGAACTTGTCGAGCAGCGCCCTGGCGCGGACGTTCACGTCGATGATGATGCCGCCCTTGCCCTGGAAGAACGGATCGTCCCACTTGGCCGTGTCGTAGCTGGCGAAGTCCGGGTTGACCAGGCCCTCGTCGATCATCTTCTTCAGGAACCTGTTGGCCTCGAGGAACTCGGGGGTGTCGAAGCCGGGGACCAGCTTGCCGTCGCGCTCGCCCCACTCGTTCGGGGCGCCGAACCAGGTCTCGAGCGTGTCGTAGGGGCTGGCGCTGGCGTACTTGCCCGGCCACTTCGGGATGATCAGGCCGTAGGTGTCCTTCTTGCCGTTGCCGTCGGGGTCCTTCTCGGTGAACGCCTTGGCGATGGTGTAGAGGTCGTCGACGGTCTCCGGCAGCTTCAGGTCGAGCTTCTCCAGCCAGTCCTTGCGGAGCATGACCGCCGAACGCAGCATGGGCCGCATCCGGGGGATGGAGTAGGACTTGCCGTTGATGGAGGCGTTGAGCTCGCGGCGCTTGTCCGTCGCCTTCAGGTTCGGGTACTTGTCCAGCTTGCCGGTCAAGTCCCAGAACGCCCCGGCCTGTGCGGCCTTGACGAACGCCGGGCTGTGCGGGTCCACGACCATGAGCTGCGGCACGTTGCCCGAAGCCAGCGTGACGTTGACCTTGTCGGCGTACTCGGCGTTGGGAACCCAGGTGATCTGAAGCTTCTTGCCGAGGAACTTCTCGACCGCCTGCTGCATCTCGCCCTTCGGGTCGGGCGCGGCGCCGAACAGCTTGGTCATGATGGTCAGCGTGTTTGGATCGGTGGCGGGCGCGTCACCGCCTGAGCAGGCCGAAGCGGTGAGTGCAGCCGCTAGCGTTAACACCCCGGCAATGAGACGCCGGCGACGGGATGCGCTCATGAGTTCCCTTTCGAATGCAGTCGCGCCTCGTTCTCCGCGAAGAAGCGCTGGCAGAGCCACGTGTTGAGGTAGATCCACGCGCCGAAGCTGATCAGGGGCGCGAGGATGGGCGCCGCCGAGGTCGCGTAGGCGATGGCTGAGAGCGCTAGCAGCAACAGCACGGACGAGGCCGGGCGCAGCAGCGCTAGCTGCGCCGCCTTGGGCCAGTAGGCCCGAAGCGGCAGGTCGTAGTGCGCGTAGAGCGGCCCCACCTGCGCCCCCACACCGGCCAGCGCGACGAGCGCCACGAGGGCCGCGATCCGCATCCCTCCGGAGGAGGGGCCGAGCGCGCTCAGGTACAGGTAGTCGCCCACGAGGACGACGCCCAGCACCGCCGCCGGCAGCACCAGCAGCGAGCCGCGCACGAACTCCCGCCGGTACACGGCCCAGAACTCGCGCGCCGCCTGAAACGATTCACCACGAGCATGCCTCCGGGCCAGCGTGTAGGCGGCCATGGTGGCGGGCCCCAGTCCCAGGACGACTCCGCCCGCGAGGGTGAAGACGATCCACAGCAGGTTCAGCCGGACCGCCCAGACGAGCTCTGAGCAGATCGCGTAGACCCTGGTTGACGTGGTGGTATGGCTCATCCGGCAGCACTTTCTCGTGGCGTGTGCACGGACACGGCGGTGGGGGTGTTGCACTGTGGTTCCCGCCCCGTTACGGGCGGATGACCGCTGCGGTTGGTGGCGAACGTAGTGTTGAATCGACTCAGAGTCAATGACGCGAAACGCGGAGATTTGCGTACTCGCCTATCAACGGGGCCATCTGCCGGAAGCCGACCTTGCCCCCGGCCAGGGCCGGACCGCCCACGAGGCCCTCGTCCACCCAGCGGAACGAGACCAAATCGTTGACCGCGAACGTCACCTCACCTGCGCGGACGTCGAGGCGCATGGCGTAGGGACCTTCGGCGTCGAGCACCGCGGGCAGCGGGTCGGGCCCCTGCGCGACGAGGTGGAAGCCGTGGCTCTTCCGCAGATTGCAGGTGTGCAACTTTCGCTCCGACTGCCACATCCGGCGGAAGTAGGACACGTGGTAGGCGTCGATGTCGCCGCTGTGGTACTGCTCGTATGGCCCATCACGCCTGGCCAGGGCCGGGTCGAACAGATCCTCGCCGCCCCGGCCCCGCGCGTGGAAGAACAGGATGGCCAGCCCCGGCTCCCTGACCGGCCAGAAGTCCCACTCGATCCGCACGTCGGCGGGGAACTCCTCGGGACACCAGAGCACCAGGTTGGCGGCCTGTCCGTCGGCCGGCGGGCGCAGGCTCTCCAGTCGCATCCTGCCCATGGGAAAGGAGACCGCCCCGGCCCCCTCCATCCGGAACCCCTCCAGGTCGTCGGGGCCGGCGAGCCGGTTGCGGTAGATCTCGGTCACGATGCCGCTCCTTCTAGTCGCGCCTCCGCAGCGCGCTGGACTCGCGGACCACCAGGTCCGGTTGGAAGATCACCTGCCGGTGCCGGTGCCGCTCCGGGTCGGCGACCTCCTCCAGCAGGAGCTCGACGGCCGTACGGCCGAGCAGTTCGCGCGGCTGCCGTACCGACGAGAGGGGGACCGCCGCCGCGGCGGCGAAGTCGATGTCGTCGTAGCCGACGATGGCCATGTCGCCGGGCACGCGCAGCCCGCACGCGGCCATGGCCTGCAGGAACCCTAGGGCAAGCAGGTCGTTGGCGCAGATGGCGGCCGTGGGGCGCTCGGCCGGGGGCAGGGCGGCGACGCGCTCGCCGGCGGCCCGCCCGGCCGCCGCGCTCAGCATGGGCATCCACGCGTCGAGCAGTTCCACGCCGTTCGCCGCCTCGACCGCGCCGGCCGCGCCCGCGTGCCGGTCGGCCACCTGTTTGATCGACGGCGGCCCGCCCACGAACGCGATGCGGCGATGCCCCTGCTCGATGAGGTGAGCCGCCGCGATCTGCCCGCCTAACCGGTCGTCCACGGCGACCGAGCACTGCAACCCGGTGGCGGCGCTGTCGACCAGCACCACGGGGGTGCCCCGGGCGGACAGGTCGGCCAGCCTCGGATGGCCCGCGTCGACCGGGGTGATCAGTATGCCCATGACGCGCTGCTGTTCGAGCTGGTCGAGGTGGCGGCGTTCCCGGTTGGGATCGGTGCCGCTGTTGCACAGCACGACCATCGTGTCGTGCTCGTCGGCCAGCGTCTCGGCGCCCTGCGCGACGTCGGCGAAGAAGGGGTTGGCCACGTCGAGCACGACCAGGCCGACCGTGCGGCTACGGCCGACCCGCAGGTGGCGGGCCACCTCGTTGCGGACGAAGCCCAGCTCGCGGATGGCGTCGAACACCCGCTCCCTGGTCGCCGGCGCGACGATCTCCGGCCGGTTGAGCACGTTGCTCACGGTGCCGACCGAGACCCGCGCCATGCGCGCGACCTCCTTGATGCTCCTTGTCGCCATGGATCCTCACGAGGCCGCGCCGGGGGTGAACGCCGCTCATCATAGCGGCCGGGAAGATTCTTTTGAATCGACTCAACCTGCAGTTTTTCTGGCAACCGCTTACCGGAACGTTATTCTGTTTTCCGTTTCAGTGAGCGAGGGTCGAGTAATCAAGGTCGTCGCCTTTCGCCGCGGTGGCCGTTCTCACCCGCCGACGCGCCTGACCGACTACCCGTGACCCGCGGGTCAGGAGGCAGCGTCACCCGGCTCTCCCACCTGCGGCGGGTCCACCACGTGGATCCGGACAGCGCGAAACTCCTCCGGCGTCGCGCGTAGCACCGCCAGTTTCGGGTCCGGGACGGTCAGGAACGGCTCCGCCTCCAGGGCCAGCAGCGGCGCGAGGCGGCGATCCACGCGCAGGGCGTCCACGGCCCGCCGGTCTCCCCCCAGCACCACGGCCTCCAACTCCGGCAAGTGAGGCGTCAGGACACGCAGGGCGGTGTCGGCCGCCGTATCCAGGGCCCGGTCCGCCTGGTTGCGCCGGCGCCGGGCGAAGCGCTGCTGCGACCAGCCGCCCGCCGCCGTGCGCCCCTGGACCAGCCGGGCGCCGACCTTGGACGCCACCAGGTCCGTACCGTGGAACACCCCCGCCGCGTACCCGCCCAGCCGTACCAGCACGACCCCGATCCGCCGCTCCGCGCGTGCGTGCGTGACCAGCCGGGTGGCGTGCGGCGGGCCTGGGAGCATGGGCGGGAATGGCACGCACAGCTCGGCGAGCGCCCCGTCGGCGGCGACCAGCCGCACCACTCGTTCGTCGCCCGACGCCTCGAACGGCCCATGCCGGTCGGCGAACCCGTCGATCCACGGGTGCACCCGCTCCGGCGGCACGGACACCCACCGCCCGCCGCCCTTGGCCGGTCGCGCGCTCATGCCGGAAGGCTAACCGACCCCTTGCCCGCCACACGGACGGGTAAGGGCACTGGGGAGAGGGGCAGCTCAGACGACCAGCGGGGGCACCCCGGACGGGCGGGTGACGACTCGGACGACCAACAGGCCCACCCGCGATGACGGATGACACCAGAAGGTCGAAGGGCGAGCCCAAGGGGCCGGAGCAAGGAGCGGGCCCCAAGGGCGGGCGGCCCTTGGGGCGGCGTGTGTCAGAGGCGGCAGGCGTAGATGTCGGTGACCAGGATGGCGCGGGCGCCGATGTCCCAGAGCTGGTCCATCACCTGCTGGTGCCCCTTGCGGCGGACCATGGCGCGCACCGCGACCCAGCCCTCGCGGTGCAGCGGCGACACCGTCGGCCCCTCCATGCCGGGGGTCAGCGCGATCGCTTCCTCGATGCGTTCGGCGCGGATGTCGTAGTCCATCATGACGAAGTCGCGCGCGTGGACGACGCCCTGGAAGCGGCGCACGAGCTGCTGGACGCCCGGCGGCTCGGGGGCGCTCTGCCGCTTGATCAGCACGCCTTCGGAGCGCATGATCGGCTCGCCGAACACCTCCAGGCCGACGTTGCGCAGCGTCGTGCCGGTCTCGACGACGTCGGCGATGGCGTCGGCCACGCCGAGCCGGATGGCGGTCTCGACCGCGCCGTCGAGCTTGATGACGCGCGCGTCGACGCCCGCGTCGGAGAGGTACTTGCCGAGCAGACCGGCGTAGGAGGTGGCCACGCGCATGCCGTCGAGGTCCTTGACCGACGCGAACGTGCCGGGCCTGGCCGCAAGGCGGAAGGTGGAGTCGCCGAAGCCGAGCGGCATGATCTCCTCGACGGGCGCGCCGGAGTCGACGAGCATGTCACGGCCGGTGATGCCGGCGTCGAGGGTGCCCTCGCCGACGTAGACGGCGATGTCGCGGGGGCGCAGGAAGAACAGCTCGCAGCCGTTGTCCTCGTCGAGGACGAACAGCTCCTTGCTGTCGCGGCGGGGCCGGTAGCCGGCTTCCTTGAGCATGGCCTGGGCGGCTTCGCTGAGCGCGCCCTTGTTGGGTACGGCTAGTCGGATCATGTCGGTGTCGTCTCTCCGTGTCTCGCGGTGCGGGCGTGGGCGGGCGAGGCGGGCGCCGGGCGCCCTAGAGATGCTTGTAGACCTCGTCCAGCCCGATGCCCTTCGCGAGCATGAGGACCTGCACGTGATAGAGGAGCTGGGAGATCTCCTCGGCGGCCCGGTCGGTGGACTCGTGCTCGGCGGCCATCCAGCTCTCGGCGGCCTCCTCGACGACCTTCTTGCCGATGGCATGGACGCCGGCGTCGAGCGCGGCCACGGTGCCGGACCCCGCGGGCCGGGTGCGCGCCTTCTCGGACAGCTCGGCGAACAGCTCTTCGAAGGTCTTCATGGTCTCTCTCGTCGGTCGGCTGACGTGCATGACAAGCCTAGTCGGCCCGCGCGGGTCGCACGCCCCGTGTCCGGAACGCGAGACAACAACGCCGGTAATCGATCTTGACCCCATTCTGTCATTCCTCTATGGTCCACTTGGCAAATTCGGCGGAGGAATATCGAGTCGCATATGGAGGCTTTGTGCAGAAGGAAGGCCTCTTTCCGCTTTCGCTCCGTACGTTGCTTCGCCCGGAGATACTCCGCGACCCCGCGCCCGTCTATACGGCATGGCGGGAGAACGACCCGTTCTACTGGTTCGAGGAGCTCGGCACGTGGGTGCTGACGCGGCACCAGGACTGCGCGGCGGTGCTCAGGCGGCTCGACCGCTTCACCTCCGACTGGCGGCGGCTCGGCGAGCGGGTCCCGGACGAGCTGGTCATGCTGCAGACGGTGGACCCGCCGGAGCACCCTCCCGTGCGGCGGCTGCTCACGGCCGCCTATCGGGCGTGTGACCACGTCACGCTGGTCGAACGCACGTCGGCGCGGGTCAGGCGCCTGCTGGCGGGAGTGGAGGGCCGCACGGCCGACTTCGTGGACGAGGTGGCGACGCCGCTGACGGTCGCGACGATCTGCGACCTGCTGGGCGTGGACCCGCCCGACCCAGGCTGGCTGCGCCGGGTGTCGCCGCCTGTCATCGACACCATGGACGCCGGGCTGCGGCCCGAGGTGATACCCGCCGGGCTCGCGGCGCGCGCCGAGCTGGACGAGCTGATCGAACGTTGGATGACCGAGCACCGCCCGGGCGGCATGTTCTCCTATCTCGCGCAGAAACTCCCCGGAGCGGGGCTGGACCGCCGTTTGGTGCTGAATTCCGTCCGGTCCACTTTTCATGCCGGTTTCGAGTCTTCCGCCCGGCTGCTGTCGCTCGCGCTGCTCGCGTTCACCGACGCCCCTGGGACGCTTCCTCAATTCATGAGAAATCCGGAATCGGCGGTGGAAGAGGTCATCCGTTACACGAGTCAGGTCCAGGTTCTCGCCCGTGGCTGCCTGGCCGACACCGAAGTGGGGGATCACCGGGTACGCGCCGGCGAGGGCGTGACGCTGATCATCGGGGCGGCCAACCGCGACTCCGCCGTCTTCCGCGATCCCGAGGCCCTGCGCCTCGGCCGCTCCCCCAACCCGCACCTCGGCTTCGGCCGCGGCCTGCACGCCTGCCTGGGCGCCGGGGTCGCGTCGATGCAGGCCAGGGTGCTGTTCAGCGAGCTAGCGGGGTACACGATGGTGCGCCGCGAGGGCGAGCCGGCGATGTGGGACAGCGGCACGCTGCGCGGGGTGCGCGCGCTGCCGGTCACGCTCGGCCGAGGAGGTGATCCCGCATGCGCTACGCCTACTGACCGATAGCCGGGTGGCCGCCACGTCCAGCGGGCGGCCACCCGGCGGGGGTTCCCGCCGCCGGCCCCGATCCTCCCCCGAGCGGCAGGGCGCGATCCTCCGGGAGCGGAAGAGACGCACGCATTCTCTTCCCGCGCCGGTGAACCGGGTAAGCACATGACCAGTGGCTGTGGCGATTCCCGCTGATACGGTTCAGTGAAACTTTCATGGCGGAGGTGCCGCGTGAAGAGGCCGACGATCGCCGACATCGCCAGGCGCGCGGGCGTGTCCAAGGGCGCGGTGTCCTACGCCCTGAACGGCCGGCCGGGCGTGTCGGAGGAGACGAGGGCGCGCATCCAGGCGATCGCCCAGGAGATCGGCTGGCGCCCGAACCTGGCCGCCCGCCTGCTGAGCGGCGCCGGCGCCGGCGCCATCGGGCTGGTCGTGTGCCGCCCGGCGCGTTTCCTCGGCGTCGAGCCGTTCTTCATGGAGCTGATCAGCGGCATCGAGGGCGAGCTGGCGGCGCGCTCGTGCGCGCTCATGCTCCAGGTGGCCGCCGGGCACGAGGACGAGATCGCCGTGCATCGCCGCTGGTGGGGCGAGGGACGCGTGGACGGGGTGATCCTCGTCGACCTGCACGCGGACGACCCCCGCGTGCCCGTGATGGAGAAGCTGGGCATGCCGGCCGTGGTGATCGGCCATCCGTCTGCCGCCGGTTCGCTGCCCGCGGTGTGGTCGGACGAGGCGGCCGCCATGCGTGAGGTGCTCGAGCACCTCGCGGCGCTCGGCCACCGCCGGGTCGGGCGGGTGGCGGGCCCGGCCGCCCTGGCGCACACCGCGATCCGGGACGCGGCCTTCCAGGATTCGGTGGCCGCGCTGGGACTGGACGGGGCGCCGGTGGCGCACACCGACTACACCGGCGAGGAGGGCGCCCGGGCCACCCGGCGGCTGCTGAGCTCGCGCGCCCGGCCCACGGCGATCGTCTACGACAACGACATCACGGCGCTGGCGGGCCTGTCGGTGGCCCAGGAGATGCGCCTGGAGGTGCCGGCCGGCCTGTCCATCGTGGCCTGGGACGACTCCCCGCTCTGCCAGGTGGTGCGGCCGCCGCTCACGGCGCTGGCCCGTGACATCCCGGCCTCGGGCGCGCGGGCGGCGGAGCTCCTGCTGCGGATGGCGGCGGGCGAGGAGGTCACCGGCGCGGAGGACCCCGCGGCACGTCTGCGCCTGCGCGGCAGCACCGCCCCGGCCCCCTGAACCGCTTCACCGACGGCCGTCCCGCGACGTGATCCGCGCCAGGACGGGCGGAGCGGGAAGCATTCCCGCAATCTCGATCTCGGCCTATTGTAACTTACCCGTTTAAGTGGTGAGATCCCCATACCTGTGAAATCGGGCGCCGGGTCGCGGGATGCCCCGCACATCCCGCACGCCTCCGTCTGGGGATCCGCGCGCCCATCCGACCGACAGATCGGACGGCCCCTATGCGACGAACGACGGCAGTCTGCGGCACGGTCCTGGTGGCGCTCCTGAGCGCCGCCTGCGCCACCAGCGGCCAGTCGGAGACCAAGCAAGCCGACCAGAACGCCCCCGCCAGCCTGTCCTTCTGGTCGACGGGCGGAGACGACGAGACCGCGATCTTCCAGAAGGTCGCGGACCTGTACAAGCAGTCGCACCCCCAGGTGACGATCAAGGTGCAGACCCTGTCGTGGGACGACGCGTACGCCAAGCTGCTGGCCGCCGCCACCAGCCGCAGCGGCCCGGACATCCTGTCCGGAGGCATGACGTGGACCATCCAGTTCGGCGCCCGGGGCGCCATGGTGGACCTGCGCAAGCACGGCCTGGACGCGCTCAAGGCGCAGGCCCAGCCCGCCCAGTGGGAGTCGGCGGTCTCCCCCGACGGCTCGGTGTACGGCGTGCCGCTCGACATGTCGACCTTCGCCCTGTACTACCGCAAGGACCTGCTCGACCAGGCCAAGGTCACCCCGCCCAAGACGTGGGAGGAGCTGGTCACGGCCATCGGCAAGCTCAAGGCCGCCGGGGTGAAGAAGCCGTACAGCCAGGACTGGGGCAACCTCGACTGGATCGGCTACTTCAACTACCTCTACCAGGCGGGCGGCACGTTCTACACCCCCGACTGCAAGCCGTCGCTCAACACCCCGCAGGCCGAGCAGGCGCTGACGTACTGGATGGACCTCTACCGCGAGCACGGCGCGCCGACCGCGACCGTGGAGGGCTCCGACGCGCTTGACACCGGCACCGCGCTGGTGGTGGCGGGCAGCTGGATCGCCAAGGGCATCGACACCAACAAGCCGAAGCTCAAGGACAAGTGGGCGATGACCACGCTGCCCGCGGGCCCCGCCGGGCCGACCACGTTCATCGGCGGGCGCGCCGTCGGCGTCACGTCGTTCAGCAAGTACGCCCAGATCAGCGCGGACTTCGTGAAGTTCCTCTACTCCGACGAGGCGATCACCGCGATCGTGGACGAGGCCAAGAAGCGCAACCTGCCCTTCATCCCGCCGCGCCCGGACAAGGTGGTGTCCGCCTCGACGTTCACCCCCGAGCAGGCGCAGGTGTTCGAGGCCTCGATCAGGACCGGTAAGGCCGCGCCCGGCTGCCCCGGCTGGGACGAGAGCGCGGGAGACGTGTCCAAGCAGCTCCAGTCGGCCATCCTCGGCAAGGCGGACGTCAAGACCGCGCTGGCCGAGGCCGCGAAGGTCATGGAGCGCAACGCCGGATAGCCGCCCGCCGGGACCGGCGGGCGCCGGTCCCGGCCTCCGATCCAGGAGCCTGACATGGCCGACACGGCGACCCCCGCCGCCACTCCCCTGCGCAGCGCGCTGCGGCGCTACGGCACCTCCTACCTGATGCTGCTGCCGTTCCTCGCGCTGTTCGCGGGCTTTCTCATCTGGCCGCTGGCCAACTCGCTGTTCCTCAGCTTCACCCGCTTCGACGGGATCAACCCGGCCGTGTTCACCGGCCTGGACAACTTCCGCCGGCTCGCCGGGGACGCCCGCTTCGGCCACGCGCTCGGCAACACGGCCCTGTACGTGGTCGCGTCGGTCGGGGTGGGCACGCTGCTGTCGCTGGGCCTCGCGCTGGCCTTCAACGGCACGAGCTGGCCGCACCGGATCATGCGCACCCTGTTCTTCCTGCCGTCCGTCACCTCCTCCATCGCGCTCATGCTCATGTGGAAGTGGGTGTTGTTCCCCAGCGACGTGGGCCTGGCCAACACCGTCGTCGGCTGGTTCGGGGGCCACGCCGTCGCCTGGCTGGCCACGCCGGCGCTGACGATCCCGATCCTGGTGCTGATGTCGGTGTGGGGCGGCATGGGGTACGGCATGGTGCTGTACGTGGCCGGGCTCGGCTCGATCCCGGAGGAGTACTACGAGGCGGCCCGCATCGACGGCGCCTCCACCTGGCAGCAGTTCCGCCGGATCACGCTGCCGCTGCTGCGCCCGGTCACCACCTACGTGGTGGTCACCGGGCTCATCGGGGCGTTCCAGGTGTTCGAGGCGGTCTACATCGTCTTCCGCGGTACCAACAACGTGGGAGGCGTGCTCGACTCCGGCCTGATGATCGTCCCCTACCTGTACGACCAGGGCTTCACGCACTTCGAGCTCGGCTACGCCTCGGCGATCGCGTGGGTGCTGTTCGTGATCATCTTCGTGCTGAGCCTCGTCAACCTGCGGCTGGGCCGCGCGATGAAGGAGCTGTGATGGCCGTCGCCCCCCTGGAGACCATCGCCCCCGCCCCCCGCGCCCGGCAGCCGGCGCCGGCCCGCGACCGCCGCGCCAGGATCAACCGGCATCTGCTGCGGCTGCCGTTCTATCTGCTGTCGCTGACGATGATCGCGCCCTTCTACTGGCTGGTCATCACGGTCCTCAAGCCGCCGGCGGAGCTGGCCAGGACGCCCCCTTCGTTCGTGCCCCAGTCGCCCACGTTCGACAACTTCTACGACCCGGACTGGTCGGCCCAGCGGATCAACCCGGGCCACCTGCAGGGCATCTTCCAGCGGTTCCAGGTGGACTTCGGGTTCTGGCGGTTCCTGTTCAACAGCCTGTTCATCACCACCGCCATCACGGTGGGGTCGCTGCTGATCTGCTCCCTGGCCGCGTACGTGATCGCCAAGCACGACATCAAGGGCCGCCGGGTGATCTTCTTGATGATCATCGCGTCGATGATGGTGCCGTGGCAGACCACGCTGATCCCCAACTACGTGATCATGCGCAACCTGGGCTGGCTCGACAGCTACGCCGCCTACATCGTCCCCGCCCTGGCCAAGGCGTTCGTCCTGTTCTTCCTCGTGCAGTTCCTCCAGTCGCTGCCGAACGAACTGATCCAGGCGGCCCGGGTGGACGGCGCCGGGGAGTGGCGGATCTGGTGGACGATCGTGCTCCCGCTCCTGCGGCCCGCTCTCGCCGCCATGTCGATCTTCATCGTGCTGGCGGAGTGGAACAACTTCCTCTGGCCCCTGATCATCGTGCAGAGCGACGAGATGGCGAACCTGCCCGTGGCGCTGGCCAGGCTCAACTCCTACTTCGGCGGCCCCGATCACCAGGGCGCGATCATGGCGGGCGGCCTGCTGGCGTCCGTGCCGACGATCGCGTTCTTCCTCGTCTTCCAGAAGTACTTCACCCGCGGCATCGCGCTCAGCGGGCTCAAGGGCTGAGCGCCCTCAACCCTTTTGCGCCTGGAGCAGGTCGAGGAGGTCCCGGTCCACCTCGAACCCGTCCAGCCGTTCGAACCCGGCGCCCGGCCGGCGGTGGCCCACCGCCCCGAACGGGCCCTCGAACTGCCAGAGCGCGTACCCCCATCCGAAGGAGGCGAACACGCCGAGCACGTCGGCCAGCCGGCGCAGCGCGACGTCGTTCGGCGTGTGCTCGTAGCAGCCGAAAGGAGAGCGCGTCCGCCGGCACCCCGCGGTAGCGGCCATCGAAGCGGGTCCAGATGCCGGCGAAGCCGTCCTGGGCCTCCCGGTCGGCCCAGAGGTTGTCCACCGGGGCCGGCTCGGCACCGGGCTCCTTAGAGAAGATCCACTGCAGGTTGAACCCGTGTCGTCTCATCCCGCCACGCCCCTGTGAGCTTAACCGGTTTGCCCGCCTATCCCAGCATGGCCAGACCGATGCCGCAATGGGGGGATGAACCGCTTCATCACGGGTTCTCGCTGCCGCGGCTCCGCGGAAGCCGAGGTGCGCGCCGTTCCCCTCGAACGCGCACGAAGTCGCCCTTCAGCCGGTCGGGATGTCGTGGAAGCCGTACTCCTCGTCCGGTGAACCGTCGCAGCCGGGCGGCGCGCGGCGAAGGACATCACGGCCACGGCCGGGAACGGTTCTCTCCCTCTTGACACCGGTCCCGAGTTTCATCATGTGTCCTTTCGTCGTCGGACGCCGGAATACGATTCTCGGTCAGCTCCGCGAGCGCGGGCGAGACGTTTCCTCCAGAGCTCAAAAGCCCTCGTGAGCAGGGGTGGAGCGAACCCCCCGAGCCCCGGGAACGCCCTTTCCCGGACGTCCCGGTGTAGGGTCGGCGCGGAGGTAAAACGATGACGCGGGTCACGGGGGGACGATGGGGATTCTGCGTATTCATTTCACCGCCGCCGATCTGACACGGATCACCGTCGCCGGCGAATCAGATCCGTTATGGGAGATAGTGCTCAGCCGTTTTCGCCTGCGCGACCGAATGCGTTCACCGGTCTTCCGGCCCTGGATCGGCGAGCTGCGCGCCCATCCCACCCGCGGCGCGGAAATGCGGCAGGGGACGGCGCTGCTGGACGTCCTCGCGCCCGCCGGGCCGTACTTCCCGGACTTCCTCACCCCGCACGAGGCGCGCAGCGGCCTGGAGGAGGGGCTGGAGGCCATCCGGCGCACACCCAAGGCGCGGCTGGCCCGCGAGCTGCGGCTGCTGGCCCGGCGGCATCGCCTGCCGGGATGGGCGCGGCTGCTGGCCGACGGCGACGTCACCGCGCTCACCCGGCTCGGCGACACCCTGCGCGCCTACCACCAGGCGGTCATCGCCCCGTACGACGAGCTCGTGTTCTCCTCTGTCGCCGCCGACCGGGCGTTCCGTGTGCGGACCCTGCTGGAATCCGGGGTCGAGGGACTCTTCGCCGGGATGAGACCGCTGGTGCGGTGGAAGCCCCCCGTGCTGGAGGTCGCCTACGACGTCGACCGTGAGCTGCGGCTCGACGGGCGCGGCCTGCGGCTCGTGCCGTCCTACTTCTGCCAGCGCGTCCCGGTGTCGCTGGCGGACGACGAGCTGCGGCCCGTCCTGATCTACCCGATCGAGGAGCGGCACCGCTGGGCGCCGGCCCTCAGGGGACGTTGCGACCTGGTCGCGCTGCTGGGCAGGAACCGTTCGGCGGCCCTGGTCGCGCTGGACCACGGCAGGACCACCACGGAGCTCGCGCGGATGCTGCGGATCTCGCCGGGCGCGGCGAGCCGCCACGCCGCCGTGCTGCGGGAGGCCGGGCTGATCGACACCTACCGTGACGGCCCGGCGGTGCTGCACACGCGCACCCCCCTGGGCACGGCCCTGCTGGAGGGACGCCAGGCCGGCGCCGAGACCGCCACCCCGCTCCAGCGCCCGGATCTCAGACCGGCCGCGCCAGGGCCCGTTCGCGCCGCGCGACGGCGGGCGTCAGGCTGACGGCGAACACCACGCGCGGGACGCCGGTCGTCCAGTCGTACAGCGCCTGGCAGGTGCCGTGGGCGCCCTCGGGGGGTGAGGTCCGCGATCCGCGGCGCCGTCGATGACAGATCCTCCCCCGGCTGGGCCTTCAGCCGGGCCACCGTGTCGGCGGCTTCGCCACGCAGCAGGATCGAGTTCCGCCAGGCGTCCGCATCCTCCAGCGTCCTCGACACGACGTATTTCGTCGCCGCGTTCATGTGCGTGGTGAACGGGTTGCCGTCGGTGGCACGTCCCCACGCGGTGATGAAGTCCTGCCACGTCGAACGCCCGAACAGCATGTCTCCGGGCCTGGCCATGCCCTTGGCCAGCTCGCGGCCCATCACCTCGTCGTCGTCCCCCCGGCCCCAGCCCCCGTGGGTGAAGCCGCCGCGGGCGTCCTCGTCCGGTCGGCCGAGGCCCTGGACGACTCCATCGAGGGTGACGAACATCGTGGCCGTGATCGAACGCATCGGCCTGCTCCCTTCACGCCGCGGGCCGCCCTGCTGCGGCCCTGTCACCCCCTACACGAACGATCACCGGCGACATCGACACCACCGGTACGACATGTCGCAGCCGGGGGCCGGTTCGCGGTTCAGGACGCCGCCGGTCCGCGCGGCCGGCCGGACGTGGCCGGCGAGCCGGCGCCGGAGGTGGGCGGCCACGGCGCTCGTGGAGCGTCGCCCTGTCCTGGGGAACGGCGTCAGAGGGAGATCTGCGCTGACCGGCGCGACGTGTCCGCGATCAGAGCCCGGTGACGTGGCGGGAGCGGCATCGTCACCGCCTGTCGTCGGGGGTGTGGCCGCTCGCCGGAAGCCCCTCGCGCGATCTCCGGCAGGGCGATCTGGGGGCACGGAACGGCGCGGCCTCGGGAGCTCGCAACGGCGAGCCCCGGGGGGTCGGAACGGCGCGGCCTCGGGAGCTGGCAACGGCGAGATCCCGGGGGCCGGAACGGCGCGGCCCGCCGTACCGTCCTCTGCGAGGGGTACGACGGGCCGTCGAAGGTGTCCGCGGGTCAGCGGCCGAAGCGGCGCTCCCCGGAGCGGTAACCGCCGCCGCGCGGGGCGCGGTCGTCGCGGTGGCCGCCGGAGCGGTAGCCGTCGCGCGGGCGCTCCTCGGCGCGGAAGCCGCGCTCACGGTCGGCCGAGAACGGCCGGCCGCGGTCACCGGCGCGCGGGCCGCGCTCGTCGGAGCGGAACCCGCCACCGCGCGGGCCGCGGTCGTCACGGAAACCGCCGCCCCGGGCGCCGCGGTCGTCGGAACGGAACGGGCGGTCGTCGGAACGGAACCCGCCGCCGCGCGGACCGCGGTCGTCCCCGCGGAACGGCCGGTCCTCGGAACGGAACGGGCGGTCGTCGGAGCGGAAGCCGCCGGCACGGGGGCCGCGGTCACCGGTGCGCGGGCCACGCTCGTCCGAGCGGAAGCCCCCGCCGCGCGGGCCGCGGTCGTCACGGCGGAAACCGCGCTGACCGCGGTCCTCGCCGAACGTGCGCGGCTCACGCGAGCCCGCCTCCTGCTCGCCGCCCTCGGACCGGCGCCCGCCGGACGGCCGGTCACCGTAGGACCGGTCACCCTGGGGGCGCTCGCCGTAGGAGCGGTCACCGCCCTCGCGGCGCGAGCCGTACGAACGCTCGCCGCCCTCGCGGGAGGCCGAGCCCGAGCCGGCGCCCGAGGTGCCGTCGTCGTGGCGGCGGGGACGGCGGTCGCCGTCGCCGTCACGGCCGAAGTCGCGGCGCCCGCGCCGGCCGCGGCGCTCGCCGTTCCCACCGCCGTGGCCGTGGTCGCGGCGGGGACGCAGCGGCTTGCGCACGTCGGGCTCCCACACGGGGATGGCCTCGCCGCTCGGGACGCGGGCGCCCGTCACCTCGGCGACCCGCGGGTGACCCGGGGTGGCCTTGAGGCGGAACGGGTGGATGCCCGCCCGGCGGGTGAGCTGGTCGGTGGAGCGACGCTCGTTGGGCAGCACGAGCGTGACCACGGTGCCCTTCTCGCCCGCGCGGGCCGTGCGGCCGCCGCGGTGCAGGTAGCTCTTGTGGTCCTGCGGCGGGTCGACGTGCAGCACGAGGCTGATGTTGTCGACGTGGATGCCGCGGGCGGCCACGTCGGTGCAGACGAGCACGTTGACGGAGCCCTCGCGGAACTCGGCCAGGATGCGGGTGCGCTGGTTCTGGCGCTTGCCGCCGTGCAGGCCGCCCGCCTTGACGCCGACCCGGGCCAGCTGCTTGCACAGCCGGTCCACGCCGTGCTGGGTGCGGACGAAGATGATCGTCCGGCCCTCGCGGTTGGCGATCTCGGCGGTGACGTCGAACTTGTCGTCGCGCGAGACCTGCATGACGTGGTGCTCCATCGTGTCGACCGGGGAGGTCGCGGGGGCGACGGAGTGGGTGATCGGGTCCTTGAGGAAGCGCTGGACCAGCTTGTCGACGTCGCCGTCGAGCGTGGCGGAGAACAGCAGCCGCTGCCCGTCGGGCGAGGTCTGCGCGAGCAGCTCGGTGACGACGGGGAAGAAGCCGAGGTCGCACATGTGGTCGGCCTCGTCGAGGACGCTCACCTCGACGTCGGCCAGCGAGCACTCACCCTGGCGGATGAGGTCGCCGAGCCGGCCGGGCGTGGCGATGACGATGTCGACGCCGCGCCGCAGCGCCTCGATCTGCTTGCCCATGGACATGCCGCCGACGACGACCTTCATGCGCAGGCCGAGGCCGCGGCCGAGCGGCTCCAGCGCGTCGTGCACCTGGAGGGCCAGCTCGCGGGTGGGGACGAGGATCATCGCGCGGGGACGGCCCGGGGCGGGCCTGACACCGGCGAGGCGGGCCATGGTGGGCAGGCCGAAGGCGAGCGTCTTGCCGGAGCCGGTCTGGCCGCGGCCGAGCACGTCGGCGCCGGTCAGCACGTCCGGGATGGTCGCGGTCTGGATGGGGAAGGGGCTGTCGATGCCCTGGCGGGCCAGGCCGGCCACGAGCGGCTTGGGCAGACCCAGCAGCTCGAACCCGGAGATGCCCGGCTCGGGGGCGAGCGTGGGCAGGCCCTGCTCGGGGGTGAGCTCGGGCAGGCCCTGCTCGGGGGTGAGCTCGGGCAGGACAGCGTCAAGCATGGTCACGAACGTCGTGCCTTTCAGTCGAAGTGGCGCGTCACTTCTGCGAAAGGACGAGCCAGGACGTGCGGCGCCATGCCGCACTCATTGCGAGGCGCGGGTGATCGGCACCCGCTGGGGTGGGGACAGGCCCGGCCGGTGCTCTCACCGGCACGCATCGGGGCCGTCTACGCGCACCCGCTTGCCGGCCGCAGGCGGCTTAACGCACAGAAAGGTGCGCCAGGTGCACGTGGTGCCAACGCGGGGAAGACGACGAGTATTCCCCGACCGGTCCGGCTCTCGGACCGTGGCACGGACGCGGCCGGCACTGGTATGCCGGCCGTACTACTCAGCACGTCCTGCTGGAACTGCTCAGGACGTGCTGCCGAAGCTGATGCTGCTGACTGATGCTGAAGGTCAGGAGATCAGACGTTGAAGCCTAGCATACGGAGCTGCTCGCGGCCCTCGTCGGTGATCTTGTCCGGGCCCCACGGCGGGAGCCAGACCCAGTTGATCTTCACATCGGAGACCATACCATCGAGCGCGGAGTGCGCCTGATCCTCGATCACGTCGGTGAGCGGACAGGCGGCGCTGGTGAGCGTCATGTCGATGGTGGCCACGGGCCGGCCGTCCTCGGCGGGGTCGAGGTTGAGGCCGTAGATCAGACCGAGATCGACGACGTTGATGCCCAGCTCGGGGTCGACGACGTCCTTGAGCGCCTCCATGACCTCCTCGACGGTGGCCTCACCGTCGAACGAGGTCGGCGTCTCCACCGGCTTGCTCATCTGCTGGCACTCCTCACTACAGCGTCCTTGTAGGCCATCCAGGACAGCAGCGCGCACTTGACCCTGGCGGGGAACTTGGCGACCCCGGCGAACGCCACGGCGTCGCCGAGGACGTCCTCGTCGGCCTCCACCTGTCCCCTGCCCTGCATGAGCCGGGTGAACTCGTCGACGACCGACAGCGTCTCCTCCACCGTGGAGCCCGCGGTCAGCTCGTGCAGGACCGAGGCGGCGGCCTGGCTGATGGAGCAGCCCTGGCCGTCGTAGGAGACGTCCTCGATCCGGCCGGCGTCGCCGACCTTGACCCGGAGCGTGATCTCGTCGCCGCACGTCGGGTTCACGTGGTGGACCTCGGCGTCGTACGGCTCGCGCAGCCCCCGCCCCTGCGGGTGCTTGTAGTGCTCCAGGATCAGCTCCTGGTACATCGACTCGCCGATCATGGCTATGCGAACACCTTCTGAACGTGGTGGAGGCCGCGCACCAGGGCGTCGATCTCGCCCGTGGTGTTGTACAGGTAGAACGACGCCCGCGTGGTCGCCGGTATTCCGAACCTGAGGTGCAGCGGGCGCGCGCAGTGGTGGCCGACGCGCACGGCGATGCCGAAGCTGTCGTCGAGGATCTGCCCCACGTCGTGCGGGTGGATGCCCTCCAGCGTGAACGACAGGGTCGCGCCGCGCCGGTCGAGGGTCTCGGGCCCGATGAGCCGCAGCGTGGGCACCTCACGCAGGGCCTCCAGCGCGTACGCCGTGAGCTCGCGCTCGTGCGCCTCGACGGCGTCCATGCCGATGGCCTGGAGGTAGTCGACGGCCGCGCCGAGACCGATGGCCTCGACGATCGGCGGCGTGCCCGCCTCGAACTTGTGCGGGATCGGCGCGTACGTCGAGTGGTCCATCCAGACCGCCTCGATCATCTCGCCGCCGCCCAGGAACGGGGGCATGGCCTCGAGCAGCTCGCCCCGGCCCCACAGCACGCCGATGCCGGAGGGGCCGAGCATCTTGTGTCCGGTGAAGGCCACGAAGTCGACACCCAGCTCGGCGACGTCGACGGGGTGGTGGGGGACGGACTGGGAGGCGTCGAGCATCACCAGGGCGCCCACCTCGCGGGCGCGCCGCAGCACGTCGGCGACCGGGTTGACGGTGCCGAGCACGTTGGACTGGTGGGCGATCGAGACGATCCTCGTGCGCTCGGTGACCAGCTCGTCCAGGTTGGACAGGTCGAGCCGGCCCTCGTCGGTGACGCCGAACCACTTCAGCGTCGCGCCGGTGCGCTGGACGAGCAGCTGCCACGGCACGATGTTGGAGTGGTGCTCCATCTCGGAGATGACGATCTCGTCGCCGGGGCCGAGCGCGAAGCGCGGATCGGCGCCCTCGCCGGACGAGCCCCACAGGTGGGAACCGAAGGCGTGCGCGACCAGGTTGAGCGCCTCGGAGGCGTTCTTGGTGAAGATCACCTCGTCGCGGGAGGGCGCGCCGATGAACGCTGCCAGCTTGTCACGCGCGCTCTCGTACGCCTCGGTGGACTCGGCGCCGAGCGCGTGCATGGCGCGCCCGACGTTGCTGTAGTGCATCGCCAGGTGCTCGCGCACCGTCTCGACGACCGGCGTGGGCTTCTGTGATGAGTTGCCCGAGTCGAGGTAGACGAGCGGGCGCCCGCCGGGCAGCTCGCGGGAGAGAACCGGGAAGTCCTTCCTGATCCTCTCCACGTCCAAGCTGGTGGGATAAGTCATGCAGTCGCCTTCGTGTACTGCTCGTAGCCCTCGGACTCGAGCTTGTCAGCCAGCTCCGGGCCGCCCTCCTCGACGATCCGGCCGCCCGCGAAGACGTGGACGAAGTCCGGCTTCACGTAGCGCAGGATGCGGGTGTAGTGCGTGATGAGCAGCACGCCCGTGTCGCCGGAGGCGCGGAAGCGGTTGATGCCCTCCGACACCACGCGCAGCGCGTCGACGTCGAGGCCGGAGTCGGTCTCGTCGAGCACCGCGATCTTGGGCTTGAGCAGCTCCAGCTGGAGGATCTCGTGGCGCTTCTTCTCACCGCCGGAGAAGCCCTCGTTGAGGTTGCGCTGGGCGAAGGCGGCGTCGATGGACAGGGCGTCCATGCCGCTCTTGAGGTCCTTGGCGAACTCGCGCAGCTTGGGCGCCTCGCCGCGGACCGCGGTGACGGCCGAGCGCAGGAAGTTGGACACCGACACGCCGGGGACCTCGACGGGGTACTGCATGGCGAGGAACAGGCCGGCGCGGGCGCGCTCGTCGACCGACAGCTCCAGCAGGTCGACGCCGTCGAGCAGCACCTGGCCGCCGGTGATCGTGTACTTGGGGTGACCGGCGATCGCGTAGGCGAGCGTGGACTTGCCGGAGCCGTTGGGGCCCATGATGGCGTGGGTCTCGCCGGACCTCACGGTGAGGTTGACGCCGCGCAGGATTTCCTTGTCCTCGACGGCGACCTGGAGGTCACGGATCTCAAGGGTGGGCATGTGTTTATGACTCCTTCGAGAGCGAGACGAGCACGTCATCGCCGTCGATCTTGACTGTGTAGGTGTTCACGGGCCTGGTCGCGGGGGGGCCGGTGGGCTTGCCGGTCCGGACGTCGAAGCACGAGCCGTGCAGCCAGCACTCCAGCGTGCCGTCGTAGACCTCTCCCTCACTGAGCTTGACCTCGGCGTGGGAGCAGATGTCGTGCAGCGCGAAGACCTCGTCGCCCTTGCGGACGAGCGCGACCGGGGTCTCGTCCACCTCGACGCCGATCACCCCGCCGTCGGGGATGTCGGTGACGCTGCACACCTTCTCGAAACTCATCGCGCGAGCTCCGCCTCCACCGCGCCCATGACGCGCTCGCGGATTTCCTCGATCTCGATGCGCTCGATGAGCTGGCCGAGGAAGCCGCGGATGACCAGGCGGCGGGCCTCGTCGAAGGGGATGCCGCGCGCCTGGAGGTAGAAGAGGTGCTCGTCGTCGAGGCGGCCCGACGTCGAGGCGTGACCCGCGCCGGCGACCTCGCCGGTGAGGATCTCCAGGTTGGGCACCGAGTCGGCGCGGGCGCCGTCGGTGAGGATGAGGTTGCGGTTGAGCTCGTAGGTGTCGGTGCCCTCGGCCTCGACCCTGATGATCACGTCGCCGATCCAGACGGCGTGGGCGTCCTCGCCCTGCAGGGCGCCGCGGTAGTCGACGTTACTCTTGCAGTGGGGCTGCGAGTGGTCGACCAGCAGGCGGTGCTCCAGGTGCTGGCCCGCGTCCACGAAGTAGACGCCGGACAGGTCGGCGTCGCCGCCGGGGCCGGTGTAGGACACGCTGGGCGACAGCCGGACGAGGTCGCCGCCGAGCGTCACGGCGAAGCTCTTGAACGTGGCGTCCTTGGCGAGCTGGGCGTGGTGGTGCGAGACGTGCACGGCGTCGTCGTCCCACTCCTGCAGGCTGACGACCTTGAGGGTCGCGCCGTCGCCGACGACGAACTCGATGTTGTCGGCGTAGACCGCGCTGCCCTGGTGCTCGATGACCACGGTGGCCTGTGCCAGGGGCTCGACCACGACCACGGTGTGGCCGTAGGCCGCGCCGTCGCCGCCGCGCCCCTTGACCTGGATGGAGATGGTCCCGTCGGGCACCGCCTCCTTGGGCACCGTCACGACCAGGGCCTCCTCGAAGGAGTTGTACGCCTGGGCGCTGACCCGGTCGGCCGGCACGTACGCCTTGCCGATGCGCTCGTCGTCGCGGCCGACCGACTCGACCCGCACGCCCTCGGGGGCGAACGCCACGGCGACGACCTTGCCGTCGGCCGCGGCCTTGCCGGTGTGCAGGCCCTTGAGGCGCGACAGCGGGGTGAAGCGCCACGCCTCCTCGCGCCCGGTCGGCACGTCGAAGTCGGCCAGGTCGTACGACGCCTTCTCGTGCAGGGTCGACAGGGGCTTCTCGTTCAGGCCCATCAGCCGACGGCTCCTTCCATCTGCAGCTCGATCAGCCGGTTGAGCTCGAGCGCGTACTCCATGGGCAGCTCACGCGCGATCGGCTCGACGAAGCCACGCACGATCATCGCCATCGCCTCGTCCTCGTCGAGCCCGCGGCTCATGAGGTAGAACAGCTGGTCCTCGCTGACCTTGGAGACCGTGGCCTCGTGCCCCATGGACACGTCGTCCTCGCGGACGTCGACGTAGGGGTAGGTGTCGGAGCGGCTGATCTGGTCGACGAGCAGCGCGTCGCACTTGACGGTGCTGGCGCTGCCGTGGGCGCCCTCCTCGATCTGCACGAGACCGCGGTAGGAGGTGCGGCCGCCGCCGCGGGCCACCGACTTGGAGATGACGCTGGAGCTGGTGTGGGGCGCCAGGTGCACCATCTTGGAGCCGGCGTCCTGGTGCTGGCCCTCGCCGGCGAACGCGACGCTCAGGGTCTCGCCCTTGGCGTGCTCGCCCATGAGGTAGACGGCCGGGTACTTCATCGTGACCTTGGAGCCGATGTTGCCGTCGATCCACTCCATGGTGGCGCCCTCGTAGGCGACGGCGCGCTTGGTCACCAGGTTGTAGACGTTGTTCGACCAGTTCTGGATGGTCGTGTAACGGCAGCGGGCGTTCTTCTTCACGATGATCTCGACGACCGCGGAGTGCAGCGAGTCGGAGGAGTAGATCGGCGCGGTGCAGCCCTCGACGTAGTGGACGTAGGAGTTCTCGTCCACGATGATCAGGGTCCGCTCGAACTGGCCCATGTTCTCGGTGTTGATCCGGAAGTACGCCTGGAGCGGGATCTCGACCTCGACGTTCGGCGGCACGTAGATGAACGAGCCACCGGACCACACGGAGGTGTTGAGGGCGGCGAACTTGTTGTCGCCGACCGGGATGACCGAGCCGAAGTACTCCTTGAACAGCTCCTCGTGCTCGCGCAGGCCCGTGTCGGTGTCGACGAAGATGACACCCTTCTCCTCAAGGTCCTCACGGATCTTGTGGTAGACGACCTCCGACTCGTACTGGGCGGCGACGCCGGCGATGAGACGCTGCTTCTCCGCCTCGGGGATGCCCAGCTTGTCGTAGGTGTTCTTGATGTCGGCGGGCAGCTCGTCCCAGGAGGCGGCCTGCTTCTCCGTCGAGCGGACGAAGTACTTGATGTTGTCGAAGTCGATGTCGCTGAGGTCGGAGCCCCACGTGGGCAGCGGCTTCTTGTCGAACAGGCGGAGGCCCTTCAGGCGAAGGTCGAGCATCCACTCCGGCTCGTTCTTGAGCCCGGAGATGTTGCGCACGACTTCCTCGGACAGGCCACGCTTGGCCACCGCCCCGGCGGCGTCCGGGTCGGCCCAGCCGAACTTGTAATTTCCGAGGCCTTCCAGCTCCGGGCGGTCGGTGACAGTCACCTTCCGGTCTCCTTGCTCTTGTCTCTATGTGCGGGATCACCCAGCGATTGCGGGCTGACGTGTGTGGTGCAGACCCCGTCGCCGTGGGCGATCGTGGCCAGGCGCTGCACGGGGGTGCCGAGGAGCCGGGCGAACGCCTCGGTCTCGGCCTCGCAGAGCTGAGGGAACTCCGCCGCCACGTGCGCCACCGGACAGTGGTGCTGGCAGAGCTGGTCTCCGCCGGACTTGGCCTTGCTGGCCGACGCGGCGTAGCCCTCGGCCGAGAGCGCCTGCGCCAGCACCTCGACCCGCTGCTCGGCGGGCACCGCGCGCATGACCGGCTCCAGCCTACGCAACAGGCCGGAGACCTGCGTGCGGGCGAAGTCGGTCACCGCCTCGTCCCCCATGCGCTCGGCCAGGAAGCGCAGCGCGCTCCCGGCCAGGTCGTCATAGGCGTGCTCGAAGGCACTGCGCCCCGCGTCGGTGATGGCGAACAGCTTGGCCGGTCGCCCGCGCCCGCGCTGGCCGCGTGGCCGTACCGTGCGAGGCTCTATCATCCCGTCGGACAGCAACGCGTCGAGGTGACGGCGGACGGCGGCCGGGGTCAGCCCGAGCCGTTCGCCCAGCGCCGCGGCCGCGACGGGACCGTGCTCCAGGATGAGCCGGGCCACGCGCGCGCGGGTGCTGCGCTCGCTGCCAGGCTCGATCGTGGTGGGCACGTTTTTCACAACATCAGTGTGCCGTAATTCCTTCCCGCCTCACAAACGGATCCGCGGAAAGGGTCAATGCAATTTCTCACGCAGGTAAGCCTTACCTAATCCCCTGCTCAGCGGCCTGGAGTGCGGCACGCGGCCGGCCCCGCAGGACCGTGAAGACGAGGGCCGCGAGGGCCAGCAGCGCCAGCATGACCGCGGCCATCGGCGTCGCCGAGCCCGAGCCCACGAGGCCCACGAGCGGGGCGGCGAGGGCGCCGAGCGCGAACTGGAGCACCCCGAGCAGGGCGGAGGCGCTGCCCGCGACCTGCGGCGGCTGCCCGGCCAGGGCGAGCGCGCCGGTGCCCGGCAGCACCAGGCCCTGGCCGCACATGATGACGAACAGCCCCGCGACGATCCCGGCCAGGCCCAGCCCGGTGGCCGCGGCCGTCAGCAGCAGCGCGGCGCCCGTGACCGCGACGGCGAGGCCCGTGAGGACGAGCCGCGCCGGGGGGACCCGGCCGGCGAGCCGGCCGCCGACCTGGGCCATGAGGGTCAGGCCGAGCGCGTTGAGCCCGAAGATCAGGGAGTACTGCTGGGGCGTGGCGTGGTAGACCTCCTGGATCACGAAGGGCGAGCCGGAGATGTAGGCGAACATCGCGGCGAAGCCCAGGCCGGCGGTCAGCGCGCAGCCCATGAAGGCGCGGTCGCGCAGCAGCCGGCCGAAGGTGCGCAGGGTGTGCCCGAGCCCGCCGCTCTCGCGCTTGCCGGCCGGCAGGGTCTCGCGGACGCCCGTGACCACGGCCAGCAGCAGCACCAGCCCGGTCAGGCTGAGCGCGACGAACACGCCACGCCACGAGGTGAACTCCAGCAGCTGGGCGCCGGCCACGGGGGCGAGGATCGGCGCGAGGCCGCTGACGAGCATGAGCGTGGCGAAGATGCGGGCGATGGCGGCGCCGTCGTACAGGTCGCGCACCACGGCGCGCACGATCACCAGGGCCGCGCCGCCGAGCACGCCCTGCAGCAGCCGCAGCCCGATCAGCACGGGCACGTTCGGGGCGAACGCGCACAGCAGCGAGGCCACCGCGAAGCCGGCAACGCCGACCAGCAGCGGCGTCCTGCGCCCGCGCACGTCGCTCACCGGCCCGGCGACGACCTGGCCGGCGGAGACGCCGATGAGGCAGGCGGTCAGCGTGAGCTGCACCTGGGCGGGCGTGCTGAGCAGCTCCCCGGTGATGGCGGGCAGCGCCGGCAGGTACATGTCGATGGACAGCGGGCCGATGGCCGACAGCGCGCCGAGCACGAACAGCAGCAGGGCGTCGGCCCGCTTCGGACGAGGGGCGCCTTCCTCACCGCTCGCGGACCCCGGCAGGCCGGATCCCGGTGGTGCTGATGCGGACGGTGACGTCGGCGCCACGGACATGCGCGTACCCCTCTCCCTCGCAGGCGTGTGACCCACGAGGGCCGAGGGAGCTCAACAGCGGTAAAGTCCTCCTAATTCCCGGTCATCTGATTTTTACTGATTTTCGCGGAGCTGGATGACCGAGACGGCCGCCCCCTGCGGGTCCTGGAACATCCCGAACCGGCCCGGCGGCGAGTCCATGGAGTCGACGAAGACCTCCGCGCCGTGGCGCCGCGCGGCGCCGATGGCCGCGTCGAGGTCGGCGACCGCGAAGTAGACCATCCAGTGCGACGGCGTCTCCGGCGGGTACATCGGCCCCATCTCGATCATCCCGGCGACGCCCCTGCCGCCCACGTGCCATTCGGTGTAGGTGACGCCGTCCAACTGCTGCGGGTGCGGCTCCCAGCCGAACACCCCCCGGTAGAACCGCTCGGCGGCCTCCGGGTCGCGGGTGACGAGCTCGTTCCAGCAGAACGCGCCCGGCTCGTTGACCAGGTCGGCGCCGTGATGGCGGCCCGCCTGCCAGATCGACGTGTACGCGCCGTCCGGCCCCTGGAAGACCGCCATCCGGCCCTCCTCCATGACCTGCATCGGCCCCGCGACCACGGCGCCGCCGGAGTTCTTGACCCGGTCGGCGGTCGCGTCGGCGTCCTCGACGGCGACGTAGCTGTTCCAGTGGGACGGCATGCCCTCGTCGTGCAGGGGCCCCACCCCGGCGACCCGCTTGTCGCCGTGGAAGAACTGGCCGTAGCCGCCGGACGCGGGATCGTCGCTCATCTCGGCCCGCCAGCCGAAGACCTCGCCGTAGAAGCGCACCGACGCCTCCACGTCGGAGCTCGACAGATCCACCCAGCACGGGACACCCGGCTCGTAGCCGCTGCGTTCTGACATGGGAACCCTCCTTGCCGTCCTCGCCGGCCGCACCCCCTCGTGGCGGCCGCCCGACTCGCCCCCGCCCTTCAGGCTTTCACCCGGCCCCGCCCCTCGCCGGGAAACGCGCGGTAAACAGGTGGCCATATCCGGCCAGCGTCCGGCCGCCGCCGCAAGTGCGGCAGGTACGCGGTCGCGACCGGCCGGGCTGCGCACGGGACCGCTCCGCCCAGTCCTTAGACTCGTGGCCATGGACTCCCCAGCCGTCGAGATCATCGGCCTGGTCAAACGCTACGGCGGCACCACAGCGGTCGACGGCCTGTCGATGCGCGCCGCCCGTGGCGCGGTGACGGCCGTGCTCGGGCCCAACGGCGCGGGCAAGACCTCCACGGTGGAGATCTGCGAGGGCTTCCGCGAGGCCGACGAGGGCACCGTGCGGGTGCTGGGCCTTCCGCCCGCCGCACCGGCGCTGCGGCCCAGGGTGGGCGTCATGCTCCAGTCGGGCGGCGTGCCGCCCGCGACGCGCTGCGGCGAGTGGCTGCGGCTGGTCTCCCGCTTCTACGCCCGTCCCCTCGACGTCGACGCCCTCCTCGTACGGCTGGGCCTGGCCGCCCACGCGCGCACCCCGTACCGCCGCCTGTCCGGCGGCCAGCAGCAGCGGCTGTCGCTGGCCGCGGCGGTCGTCGGCCGGCCGGAGCTGGTGTTCCTCGACGAGCCGACGGCCGGGCTCGACCCGCAGGCCCGCCACGCCTGCTGGGACCTCGTGGCCGACCTGCGCGCCGCGGGCGTGGCGGTGGTGCTCACCACGCACCACATGGACGAGGCCGAGCGGCTGGCCGACCACGTGGTGATCATCGACGGCGGGCGGGTGGTGGCCGAGGGAAGCCCGGAGGCGCTGACCGGGGCCGAGCGTCAGCTCCGCTTCCGCGCCCGGCCCGGCCTGGCGCTGGAGGAGCTGCTCAACGCGCTGCCGACGGGCAGCGCGGCCAAGGAGTCGCCGGCCGGCCACTACATCGTGGAGGGCCTGGTGGGTCCCGAGCTGCTGGCCACCGTGACCGCCTGGTGCGCGGCCGAGGGCGTCACGGCCGACGACCTGCGCATCGAGCGGCGCACGCTGGAGGACGTCTTCCTCGAACTGACCGGCAGGGAGCTGCGATGACCACGCCGGACACGGCCCTCGACCTCACCCCGGCGCCCGGGGCCGCGCCGTTCCCGCGCATGGTGCTCGCCCAGGCGGGCGCCGAGGTGCGCGCGACGCTGCGCAACGGCGAGCAGCTCCTGCTGACCCTGGTCATCCCGGTGCTGCTGCTCGCCGGGTTCACGCTGGCGCCGCTCATCGACGTCGGCGGCGGCAGCCGGGTGGCCTTCCTCGCGCCGGGCGTGCTGGCGCTGGCGGTCATGTCCACGGCGTTCACCGGGCAGGCGATCGCCACCGGGTTCGAGCGGCGTTACGGGGTGCTGAAGCGGCTGGGCGCGACCCCGCTGTCCCGGGCCGGGCTCATGCTGGCCAAGACGGCGGCCGTGCTGGCGGTGGAGCTCATCCAGGTCGTGGTCGTGGTGGCCGTGGGGCTGGCGCTCGGCTGGCGGCCGCACGGGTCGTTCGCGGCGGCGGCGCTGCTGATCGTGCTGGGCACGGCCGCCTTCAGCGGGCTCGGGCTGCTCATGGCCGGCACACTGCGGGCCGAGGCGACGCTGGCCGCGGCCAACCTCGTCTACCTGGTGCTGCTGGGGGCGGGCGGGGTGATGTTCCCGCTGTCGAAGCTGCCCGAAGCAGTGCGGCCGGCGCTGGAGGTGCTGCCCATCTCGGCGCTCACCGGCGGGCTGCGGACGGTGCTGTCGGGCGGCGCCCTGCCGCTGGGCGCGGTCGGGGTGCTGGCCGCGTGGGCGGTGCTGTGCCTGGGGCTGGCCTCGCGCACATTCCGCTGGGAGTGACCCGCGGCGCCCGGCTTCGGTTGCCGGGAGATCAGACCACTTGGGGGTAGGGCTGCCAGAGGACGGCGAGCGTCGTCACCACCGCGAGCGCCGCGCCCTGCATCACCACGACGGCCCTGCGCCCGCGCCGCCACCCGACCACCGCGAGCGCGATCACGACGAGGGCCACGACCGCGTAGGACGTGTAGGCCGCCGTGGAGCGGAAGCTCGTCTCCGCGAGCCACTGCGCCTGTGTCCGGTCTCCGCCGGAGCACAGCACGCTGGCCCCGTCGCACAGCAAGCCGCGATCGGGGGCCCGGCCGACGACGAACGACGCGGTCGCCAGGAGGAGCAGATCCACGAGCAGAGCCGCCACGACCTCGACGGTTCCCGCTGTCTCGTCGCTCTTCACCGTTCGATCGTACGGCGCCTGATCATGACATCGCTCCGCGCCACCTGTGCCGGGTCACAGCGGCCACGGCGGTCAGCGGCAGCGCCATCGCCGCGGCCACGCCGAACAGCAGCCCGTACGCCCCCGCGTCGGCCAGGGGGCCGCCCGCCGAGGAGGAGACCGCGCTGCCGATGAACAGCGCCGCCGCGAAGAACGCCACGGTCGTCCCCCGGGCCTGGGGCACGACGGAGGTCGCCCAGGTCTGCAGCGACGAGTGCATGAACGACCAGCCGCCGCCGAACAGCAGCGCCGCCGCCATCACGGTCACCAGGCTCACGTGGACGGCGACCAGCGCGTACCCGAGGCACAGCTGGGAGCCGCCCACGGCGATGAGCCGGGGCGCGGACCACTGCCGCGACAGCCGCTTGACCAGCCGGGTCAGCAGCCACAGCCCCACCCCGTAGACCGCGGTGGCCAGGCCCGCCAGCGCGGCCGTGACCCCGTGGTGCTGGAGCGCGGTGGCGAGGAACGGCAGGAGCCCCAGCAGGACGGCCCCCTCGACGAACGCCAGCCCGAACACCAGCAGCGCCCATCGCTCCCGCAGCACCGCGCCGAGGTGCGCGCCGAGCCCGGCGACGGCGCCCCGGGGCGGCTCGGGCACCGAACGCAGGCCGAGCGCGCAGGCCAGGGCGCACAGGGCCGCCGTGACGAAGACGACCCGCCAGCTCACCAGGTCGGCCAGCACGCCACCGAAGCCGGTGGCCATGGCCGTGCCGAGCGCGGCCGTGCCCATGAGGTCCGACAGGGCGCGCTGGCGGATCGGCGCCGCGACGGTGTCGCCGACGTAGGTGAGCGAGGTGGGGATCACCGCGCCGAAGCACGCGCCGGCCACGACCCTGAGCGCGACCAGCGGGACGAGGCCCGGCATGAACGCGGAGGCCAGGCCCGCCGCGGTGGCGCCCAGCAGCGCGCCCCGCATCACCGGCACGCGCCCGTACCGGTCGGACAGCACGCCCCACAGCGGCTGGGACAGGCCGTAGGCGAGGTAGTAGCCGCTCGCCGCCGCGACGGCCGCGGCGAGCGTCACGCGCAGGTCCAGGGCGATCAGGACGAGCATGGGGCCGACGGCGAAGCGGTCGAAGCTGCTGACGAGGGAGGCGGCGGACAGGGCGAACGGCGGCCGCACCAGGGTGACGGGCTCTGCGGGTGCGGTCATGTCTCCAGCGCGTGACGGGGTGTGTGCGGGGGATCGGCTTACCTCCTACCACCCTAAGTGGGGATATGTCGAAGTCGTTGACTATCCTCGGCACATCGCCGTGATCGGCCCTCTTTCGTCTCTTCTTTCGTCTCTTCTCTCGTCGCACGCCCCAGAGGAGCACCGTGACCGCCTTCGCCTTGGACGACCCGTTCGACCGCAGGTCCGGCCTGCCGCGGGCGGGGAGCCTGCTGCGCTCGGCCGCCGACTCCATCCCGCCGTCGGGGCTCGTCCTGCTGGCGATCTTCTCCGTCCAGCTCGGGGCCGGCTTCGCCAAGGAGCTGTTCGCGGCGCTGCCGCCGAGCGCGGTGGTGTTCCTCCGCATCGCGGCGGGCGCGCTGATCATGGGCGCGGTGGCCCGGCCGAAGCTGCGGGGGATGTCCTGGCGCGACTGGGCGGTCGGGCTCGGGTTCGGCGTGACGCTCGGCCTGATGAACCTGTCGTTCTACGAGGCGCTGTCGCGGCTGCCGATGGGCATCGCGGTGGCGATCGAGTTCCTGGGCCCCCTCGGGGTGGCCGTGGCCGCGTCGCGGCGCCGGCTCGACCTGGTGTGGGTCGGCCTCGCCGGGCTGGGCGTGGTGCTGCTCGCGCCGTGGGGCCAGTCGGAGAGCGTGAGCTGGGTGGGCATCGGCTTCGCCCTGGTGGCCGGCGCCTGCTGGGCGGCCTACATCCTGCTGTCGTCCGCGGCGGGGCAGCGTTTCCCGGGGACCACCGGGCTGTCGTTCGCGATGATCGTCTCGGCCGTGGTGGTCGCGCCGGTGGGGGTCGCGACGGGCGGGGCCGACCTGCTGCAGCCGGAGCTGGTGCTGATCGGGCTCGGGGTGGGGCTGCTGTCGTCGGTCATCCCGTACTCGCTGGAGCTGCAGGCGCTGCGGCGGATGCCCAAGCACGTGTTCGGCATCCTCATGAGCCTGGAGCCGGCGGTGGCGGCGATGGTCGGGCTCCTGCTGCTGGGCGAGGTGCTGCATCTGCAGCAGTGGGCGGCGATCGCCTGCATCGTGGCGGCCAGCCTGGGCGCGACCCGCTCGCGCTGACACCGGACGCCCGCCGCGCGCGGGCGTCCGCAACTCCGGGCGCCCGCGCTTCACGGACGCTCGTGCCGCTAGGCGCCGGGGGTTGATCCCGGGCCGGCCCAGATGCCGCGGACGTGGCCGATGTGCTCGGCCATGATGCGTCCCACCGCGTCGCGCTCCCCCGCCTCCAGCGCGTCGAGCAGGGCCAGGTGCTCGCGGGCTGAGGAGGCCAGCTTCTCGCCCGGGAGCTGCGACAGGCCGTACAGGCGGGCCCGGTTGCGCAGGTCGGTGACCACCGACACCAGCCGGGAGTTGCCCGACAGCGCCAGCAGTTCCACGTGGAAGCGCAGGTCGGCGTCCACGTACGCGAGCAGGTCGCCGCGCTCGGCGGCGGCCACGATGTCCTCGGCGAGCGGCCGGAGCCGGGCGAACCCGCCGGCGGGCGCGTCGCCGGCCAGCCGGGTCACGGTCGGCACCTCGATCAGCCGGCGCAGCTCGGTCAGCTCGTCGAGGTCGCGTGCGGAAAGCTCGCTGACCCGGAAGCCCTTGTTGCGCACGGCCTCGACCAGGCCCTCCTTGGCCAGGTCGAGCATCGCCTCGCGGACGGGGGTGGCCGAGACCCCGAACTGCTGCGCCAGCGCGGGCGCCGAGTAGACGACGCCGGGCCGCATCTCGCCCGTGACCAGCGCGGCGCGCAGCGCGTGGGCCACCTGCTCACGCAGGCTCTGCCGCTCTCCGACCGCCGGCAGGTCGAGCCGGTGCTCCGCGCCCATCCGCTCATCCACTCCCAACATCCCACGCCTCGTAAGCGGCGGCCGCCACCACCAGGTCCTCCCACGCCATGCCCGTGCTCTTGAAGACACGGGGCCCGGGCCCGGGGGTCACACGGCCGGCGATCAGCTCGGCGAGGTTTCCGGCGAGATGACCAGTGGGGATCGTACCGTGGCGGATCGGTGCGATCACGTCCCCCGCCTCGGCCAGGGCGGAGGAACGCGCCTCGACGACCACGGTGGAGCGGGCGACGAGGTCGCCGTCCAGCTCGCGGGCGTCGGGTTCGTGGGAGCCGACGGCGACGACGGTGGCCCCGTCGCGTGGCAGGACGCCGGGGAACAGCGGCAGCCGGGCGGTGGTGCAGCAGGCGATGAGATCGGCCCGGGAGACCGCCTCGCGCAGCGCGGAGGGCTCCGGGGCGCCGCCGGTCACGGGCAGCGCCCGCGCGCGCAGGCCCAGCACGGCGCGGCAGTGGGCGGCCAGCGCCTCGGCGCGGGCGGGGTCGCGGCCGGCCACGGCGACGGTCGCCACGGGGCGTACCGCGGCGAGCGCCTCGGCGTGCCCGTACGCCTGCGGCCCCGTGCCGAACACCAGCAGGTCACGCGCGTCCGGCTCGGCCAGGTGCCGGACGGCCAGCGCGGAGACGGCCGGGGTGCGCAGCGAGGTGAGCGCCACCCCGTCGAGGGCGGCCAGCGGCGTCAGCGTGGCGCCGTCGAACAGCAGGTACGTGCCCTGGATGCGGGGCAGCCCGCGCCCGGGGTTGCCCGGGGCGACGGTGACGGCCTTGACCCCGGCGTAGCGGCCCGCGGCGGCGGGCATGAGCAGGAGCTGGCCGCCGGGCAGGTCCGCGGCGGTGCGCAGCGGCGTCTCCTCGGGGTCGAGCCCGGCGCGCAGCGCGTCCCCCAGGACGCTCACGGCCCGGTCCATGGGCACCAGCCGCCGCAGCGTGCCGGCGTCGAGGTACGGCAGGGCGGGGGCGGGATCCGGGACGCCGCCCGGATGCGGCTGGGGCTCCATGGTCAGATCATCCGTCACAGGTCACCGCAGCACGAATCCGGCACCGAGCGGGTCGTCCGGGTCCAGCTCGAAGGCGTGCCGGCCGGTGCGGTAGGCCATGCCCTCGACCTCCGGCACCACCCCCTCCTCCGTGACCCGGGCGACGCGGGCCCGGAAGGTGGAGCCGACGACGCTGTCGTGGACCAGCGGCTCCCGGACGCCTTCGTCGTGCAGGAGCGCCAGGCGCGCGGCCGTGCCGGAGCCGCACGGCGAGCGGTCCACCTCGCCGTCGGCGAACACGGTGACGTTGCGCTGGCGGACCCGGCCGTCCTCGCCGGACAGCTCGTCGTGGAAGATCACGCCGTAGACGCCGGACAGCCGCTCGTCGGTGGGGTGCCGGGTGGCCGGGTGCCCCTCCAGGTCGCGCTTGATCCGGCGGGCGCGGGCGATCAGCTCGGTCAGGTGCCCGGCGCGCGCCTCCAGCCCGACGGAGCGGGCCGGCAGGCTGGCGTAGATCGCGCCGCCGTAGGCGAGGTCCACGCGCGTGCCGTCCGCCGGGACGCCGCGGGCGAGCACGAACGACGGGACGCCGACGAACGTGACCGCCTCGATCCGCCCGCCGGAGCGGCGGACGCGGGCGGTGACGCGGCCCGACGGCACGTCCACGACGACGTCGGTCTCGCCGTCGGGCTCGGCGTTCACCAGGCCCTCGCGGACCGCGTGGACGCCGAGCGCGATCGTGCCGTGCCCGCAGGCGGTGGAGAAGCCGTCCTTGTGCCAGAACAGCACCCCGAGGTGGGCCCCCGGGTCGTCGGGCGGGACGAGGAAGCAGCCGTACATGTCGGCGTGGCCGCGCGGCTCGTGGCAGAGCAGCCGCCGCAGCCGGTCGGCCTCGCCGCCGGGGCGCTGCGCGTGCTCGCGGCGGTCGAGCACGCTCGTGCCGGGCAGGTCGGGGGCGCCGCCGGTGACGATCCGGAACGGCTCGCCGCCGGTGTGGTAGTCGATCGTGGTCACGAGGCCGGGCGTGGTCACAGCTCGAACCCCTCCGGGAACGGGTCACGCGGATCGAGGAAGTACTGAGCGGTTCCGGTCACCCAGGCGCGGCCGGTGATCGACGGCACCACCGCCGGCGCCCCGCCGACCGTGGCGTCCTCCAGGAGCCGGCCGACGAAGCGGGTGCCGATGAACGACTCGTTGACGAAGTCCCGGCCCAGGGGCAGCTCTCCGCGGGCGTGGAGCTGCGCCATGCGGGCGCTCGTGCCGGTGCCGCACGGCGACCGGTCGAACCAGCCGGGGTGGATGGCCATCGCGTGACGCGAGTGGCGCGCGTCGGATCCCGGCCCGGCGAAGTAGACGTGGTGGCAGCCGCGGATCCGGCCGTCCTCGCGGTGGACCGGCTCGTCGGCGGCGTTGATCGCCTCCATGGTGGCCAGGCCGGCGGCCAGGATCTCGTTCTTGGCCTTGCGGTCGAACGGCAGCCCGTACGCGTCGAGGTCGACGATGGCGTAGAAGTTGCCGCCGTAGGCCAGGTCGTAGCGGATGTCACCGTACCCGGGCACGGTGACGGACGCGTCCAGCCGGTCGCTGTAGGACGGCACGTTGCGCAGCGTCACGGACGTGGCCATGCCGTCCTCGACCGCGACGTCGGCCACGACGAGCCCGGCGGGCACCTCCAGGCGCACGGTGGTGACGGGCTCGGTCACCTCGACCATGCCGGTCTCGACGAGCACGGTGGCGACCCCGATGGTGCCGTGGCCGCACATGGGCAGCAGCCCCGACACCTCGATGAACAGCACGCCCCAGTCGGCGTCCGGCCGGGTGGGCGGCTGCAGGATGGCGCCGCTCATGGCGGCGTGGCCGCGCGGCTCGTTCATGAGCAGCCGACGGATGTGGTCGAGGTGGTCGCGGAAGTACACGCGCCGCTCGGCCATGCTGGCGCCGGGGACGACGCCGACGCCGCCGGTGACGACACGCGTCGGCATGCCCTCGGTGTGGGAGTCGACGGCGTGGAAGACGCGCTCGGTCCTCATCGCAGGCCCTCCGCGAGCGCCTTCTCGGTGGCGGCGCGCACGACGGCCTCCTGCTCGGCGTTCAGCGGGCCGCGCGGCGGCCGGCACGGTCCTCCGTATCGGCCGGCGATGTCCATGGACAGCTTGATGGCCTGGACGAACTCCGTCTTGGAGTCCCAGCGCAGGAGCGGGTGCAGCTTGCGGTAGAGGGGCAGCGCGGTGCCGAGGTCGCCCGTGGTCGCGGCCCGGTAGAGCTCGACGCTCGAGGCGGGCAGCGCGTTCGGGTAGCCGGCGACCCAGCCGACGGCCCCGGCCACGGCCAGCTCCAGGAGCACGTCGTCGGAGCCGATCAGCAGGTCGAGCTGCGGGGCCAGCTCGGCGATCTCGTACGCCCGGCGCGGGTCGCCGCTGAACTCCTTGACCGCGACGATCAGCCCCTCGTCGAAGAGCCGGGCCAGCAGCGCGGGCGTCAGGTCCACCTTGGTGTCGTAGGGGTTGTTGTAGGCGACGACGGGCACGCCGGCCTTGGCGACCTCGCGGTAGTGGCCGAGGACGGCGTCCTCGCCGGCCCGGTAGGCGTTCGGCGGCAGCAGCAGCACCGAGCCGCAGCCGGCCTCGCCGGCCCGCTCGGCCCACGCGCGCGACTCGGCCGCGCCGTACGCGCCGGCGCCGGCCATCACGTTCCGGCCGCCGACGGCCTCGACGGCGGTCTCCATCACCTGGGCGCGCTCCTCGGGGGTGAGCGTCTGGTACTCCCCGAGGGAGCCGTTGGGCACGATCCCGTCGCAGCCGTTGTCCACGAGCCAGCGGCAGTGCTCGGCGTACCGGTCGAGGTCGACGGTGAGATCGTCGCGCAGGGGCAGCGCGGTGGCCACCATGACGCCCTGCCAGGGGGCGACGCGGTCGGTCATGACAACTCCTCCAGGTCGGACGGGGTGCCGAGCACCTTCTGGCCAGTAATATGTCACACACCGTAGGACTTGAGAAGGGTGTTCCCCGGTGACGGGACCGCCCTCCCCGGCCCATACCATCGATGACGTGAAGCTATCCACGGACCATCCGAACCGTCTCGTCCGGCTCCTGCTGTCGCCCTGGGCCCCGACGGCGGAGTCGTTCAGCGGCTGGGCGCTGGCGTCCGTGGTGGCCAACGCCGGCATCACCGTGAGCGGCGCCGCCGTCCGCGTCACCGGCTCCGGCCTCGGCTGCCCGACCTGGCCGCGATGCACGCCCGACAGCTTCGTGCCGGTGCCGCACCCCGAGGTCTCGATGGCCAACATGCTGGTCGAGTTCGGCAACCGGCTCGTCACCTTCCTCGTGCTGGCGGTCGGCGTCGCCTGCCTGCTGTCGGCGCTGCGGATGCGGCCGCGCCGCCGGTCCCTGCTCCTGCTGACCCTGCTCCAGCCGCTCGGCGTCGTGGCGCAGGCGCTGTGGGGCGGCCTGGTGGTCAGGACCATGCTCAACCCGTTCACGGTGAGCGTGCACTTCCTCATCTCGATCGGGCTGGTCGCCGCCTGCTGGATGCTCTACGCGCGCACGCGCGAGGGCGACGGCCCGGTGCGGCCGCTGGTCCACCGCGACATCCGCCGGCTCGGCCACGTCCTGGTCCCCGCGGTGTTCGCCCTCGTGCTGGCCGGGGTGACGGCGACCGGCACGGGCCCGCACTCGGGCGACGAGCTGGCCTCGCGCTTCGACCTCGACATCGAGAGCGTGGTGCGGCTGCACGCCGACGTCGCCTACCTGGTGGTGGGGCTGACGTTCGCGCTGGCGTTCGCGCTGCGCGTGTCCGGCGCGCCGCGGCCGGCCCGGCGGGCGGCGCTCGCCCTGTTGGGAGTCGAGCTGCTCCAGGGCGTGATCGGCTACACCCAGTACTTCCTGGCCGTGCCCGCGTTCCTGGTGGGGGTGCACGTGCTCGGCGCGACGGTGGTGTGGATCTTCGCGCTGCGCGCCGTCACGGCGCTGCGCGTGCGCGACGCCGCCGATGAGGCGCCCGCCCCCTCCCCCACCGAAGTGCCCGCCGCTGTCTGAGCGGTTATGCCAGGGTATGGGGGGAGAAGTCGGCCACTCCCCCACCGATGCGAGGTGCCGTTTTGCGGCAGTTAGTCCGCCCCTTCCGGAAAGCCGCGCATCGACTGCGCCGTCCCTCACGGACGGCGCTGCGCCGGGCCTACCAGGGGTCGGTCCTGCTCAGCGTGCTCGCCCTCGCCCCCATGACCTGGGCCTGGCTCGGCAGCGCACCCCACCGCGTGGTGGCCGGCTCCCCCGGCTGGCAGGCGCGGGTGCCCGCCGCCGAGGCCGCGCTCGTCCTCGGCGCCGGCCTGTACGCCGGCCGTCCCTCCTCCATGCTGGCCGGCAGGCTCGACATCGCCGCCGAGCTGTACCGGACGGGCCAGGTCAAGGCGGTGCTCCTGTCGGGCGACAACAGCCGCAGGACGTACGACGAGCCGTCGGCGATGGCCGCCTACCTGCTCGCGCGGGGCGTTCCCCGGGACGTCATGGTCCTGGACTACGCCGGCTTCGACACCTGGGACTCCTGCGTACGGGCCCGCCAGGTGTTCGGCGCCCGCCGGGTGACCGTGGTGACCCAGGCCTTCCACCTGCCCCGGGCGGTGACGCTGTGCCGGGCGGCCGGCCTGGAGACGTTCGGCGTGGGCGACGACTCGACCCGGCACTGGGCCGCCACCACCTACGTCTACGCCACCCGCGAGCTCGCCGCGACCGCCAAGGGCCTGGCCGACGCCTTACTGCTCCACTCCGAACCGGTCTTCCCCGGACCGCGGGAGACCTCGCTCACCACGATCCTGGCCCGCTCCCGCTGACCGCGGGGAACTGCGCCCGGGCCATGCTCATGATCTCCAGCAGCGCCCGCTGCTCCTCGTGGAAGGCGTTCTCGTCCACCACGCGGCGCGCCGCCCGCTCGTGCAGCAGACCCAGCTCGGTGGCCGCGAGCTGGTAGTCGCGCATGGCCCGCAGGCCGCGCTTGCCGCCATGGGCGCGGGCCCACTGCCGGGCCTTGCGGCGCCGGGGCAGCGCGGACAGCATCTGGATGTCGCCGGCGTCCACCAGCCGTGTCGGCTCGTACGGCGGCAGGTAGCGCTGCAGGAGCGCGACGATGCGCCGCCGGTCGCGGAAGACCAGCGCGATCAGCACGGCCAGCACCAGCAGCAGCGTGGCGTAGGCGATCATCAGGCCGCGGAACCCGCCATAGGAGACCATGCCGTTCCACAGGCCGTGCAGGACCATCGCGCCCGCCCAGCCGGCCATGATGGAGAACACCCGCTCGGGCCCGTGACGCTGGGCCGCGTAGGCGACCGCCACCCCGATCATCGAGGTGAACAGCGGGTGCGCGAACGGCGACAGGATGCCGCGCAGCACCACGGTGACGGCCAGGCCGACGCCGCCTGCCTCGGAGTTGAGCGCCTGCAGGTAGTAGCTGACGTTCTCGCTCATCGCGAAGCCGAGGCCCACCATGCTCGCGTAGATGACCCCGTCGGTGGGCCCGTCGAGCTCGGCCCGGCGGAAGCGGAGCAGCCCGAGCAGCACCAGGCCCTTCATCGTCTCCTCGACCACGGGCGCGCCGAAGGTGGCGACGAGGTTGCGGGCGCTGGCCGCCGAGAGGTTGGCCGTGTCGGTGACGTAGTGCAGGTTGAGCGAGTTGACCACGCCGGCGACGAGCACGGCCACGCCCGCGCCCCACGCGAAGGCGAAGATCAGGTTGCTGCGCGGCTCGGGCTCCATCCGGTCGAGCGCGAGCACCGCGGCCAGCAGCAGCGGCACGGGCGCCAGCGCCAGCACGAGCGCGATGACGAACTGCACGGGCGCGCCGTTGATCACGTCGAAGGAGAGCGAGACGAGCGCGCAGATGCCGGTGAGGACCAGCCCGGTGATCAACGCGAATGACGGGCGGTCCTTCAACACCCAGCGTGGATCACGGGACGTCATACGGTGACTTTAACGGATCACGAGTCGGGTGTCCCGCGGGGGGACGCGGCCCGCTCAGGACAGCAGCGGGTCGATCGCGACGGCGAGGAACAGCAGCGCCAGATAGGCGTTGGACCAGTGGAAGAAGCGCATCGGGCGCAGTTCGACCCCGGTCTTGCCGGCGTTGAGCCGGGCCAGCAGGCGGTGCACCTCCCACAGGCACATGGCGCCCAGGACCGCGGCCACGATCGGGTAGAACAGCGTCGTCCCGGCCACGGGCCACAGCGCCAGCGAGCACAGCACGGTCGCCCAGGTGTAGGCGATCGACTCCAGGATCACCCGGCGCTCGGTGGCCACGACGGGCAGCATCGGCACCTTCGCCGCCGCGTAGTCCTCCTTGTAGCGCATGGCCAGCGTCCAGGTGTGCGGCGGCGTCCAGAAGAACACCACGCCGAACAGCACCAGCGGCGCCCAGTCGAGCCGGTCGGTGATGCCGGCCCAGCCGATCATCACGGGCATGCAGCCGGCGATGCCGCCCCACACGATGTTCTGGGCGGTGCGCCGCTTGAGGATCATCGAGTAGACGAGGACGTAGAACAGGATCGCCCCGGTGGACAGCATGGCGGCGAGCCAGTTGGTCGTCAGCCACAGGCCGAGCAGCGACAGCAGGCCGAGCACGATGCCGAAGATCAGCGCCCCGCGCGGGGAGACCTGGTGCCGCGCCAGAGGGCGGCGCCGGGTGCGGCGCATCTTCTGGTCGATGTCGCGGTCGACGTAGCAGTTGAGGGCGTTGGCGCTGCCCGCCGACAGCGTGCCGAACACCATGACCGCGACCGACGTCCACAGCGGCGGCAGCCCTCCGGCGGCCAGGAACATCACCGGCAGCGTGGTGATGAGCAGCAGCTCGATGATCCGCGGCTTGGTCAGGGCGATGTAGGCCTTGACGACCATGCCGATCGAGCGGCCGCTCGGGCGCGGCGCATCCTCCGCCTGAGCGGGGGCCGTCGCCTGCCTGTTCGTCAGCACCGTCAAGGCGCTTCCAGCACGTGCGGAGTCAACGCGTAACCTCTGATTAGAGCGGATCCGTGGACGGGGCGCCGTGGCGGCCCTGCGGACAACAACCAAAACTGTAGTCGCAGGGTCGGCCGGTCCGGCCAATGGGGGGCTCGGGGCCGTGCGCCACAACGCATGGAACACGCATGGAGGGAGTGGGGAACGTTCGGCGTCGCCACTCGGTTAGGGTCCGGTGTGGGCGGGATATGCCAAACCGGCACCATCCAATGACAACTAGATTCCGGAGATCGAGCACTTGAGCACCGAACTCGTGCCAGCCCTCGAATGGACCGACCTCGACAAGAAGGCGGTCGACGTCGTTCGAGCCCTGGCCATGGACGCAGTGGAGAAGGCGGGCTCGGGCCACCCCGGCACCGCCATGAGCCTGGCACCCGCCGCATACCTGCTTTTCCAGCGTACGATGCGCCACGACCCGACGGACCCGACCTGGATCGGTCGTGACCGTTTCGTGCTGTCGTGCGGTCATTCGAGCCTGACCCTGTACATCCAGCTCTACCTGTCGGGTTACGGCCTCACGCTGGAGGATCTGGAGCGGCTGCGCCAGTGGGACAGCCTCACCCCGGGTCACCCGGAGCACGGCCACACGGCCGGCGTGGAGACCACGACAGGCCCGCTGGGCCAGGGCCTCGGCAACGCCGTGGGCATGGCCATGGCCGCCCGCCGCGAGCGCGGCCTGTTCGACCCCGACGCCGCCCCCGGCGCCTCGCCGTTCGACCACCACATCTGGTGCTTCGTCAGCGACGGCGACATCGAGGAGGGCATCAGCCACGAGGTCAGCGCCCTCGCCGGCCACCAGAAGCTGGGCAACCTGACGGTCGTCTACGACGACAACCACATCTCGATCGAGGACGACACCCTCATCGCCAAGTCCGAGGACGTCCTCAAGCGCTACGAAGCGTACGGCTGGCAGACGCTGAGCGTCGACTGGACCGAGACCGGCGACTACGTCGAGGACGTGCAGGCGCTGCACGCCGCGCTGGAGGAGTCCCGCGCCGAGACCGACCGGCCGACGTTCATCCGGCTGCGCACGATCATCGGCTGGCCCGCCCCCAACAAGCAGAACACCGGCAAGATCCACGGCTCCGCGCTCGGCGCCGAGGAGGTCGCCGCCACCAAGCGCGTGCTCGGCATGAACCCCGACAAGAGCTTCGACGTGTCCGCCGAGGTGCTCCAGCACGCCCGCGAGGTGGCCCGCCGCAACCACGAGGCGCGCGCCGACTGGCAGAAGTCCTACGACGCCTGGCGCGAGGCCAACCCCGAGCGCGCCGCCGAGCTCGACCGCATCTCCGCCCACCGGCTGCCCGACGGCTGGACCCAGGCGCTGCCGCAGTTCGAGAAGGGCGCCTCGATGGCCACCCGCAAGGCCTCCGGAGAGGTGCTGAGCGCCCTGGCGCCGATCCTGCCGGAGCTGTGGGGCGGCTCGGCCGACCTGGCCGAGTCCAACAACACCACGATGAAGGGCGAGCCGTCGTTCATCCCGGAGGAGTATCAGACCAAGGAGTTCCCCGGTAACCGCTACGGCCGCACCCTGCACTTCGGCATCCGCGAGCACGGCATGGGCGCCATCCTCAACGGCATCGCCCTGCACGGCGGCACCCGCCCCTACGGTGGCACGTTCCTCGTCTTCTCCGACTACATGCGCCCCGCGGTGCGGCTCGCCGCGCTGATGAAGCTGCCGGTCACGTACGTGTGGACGCACGACTCGATCGGCCTCGGCGAGGACGGACCGACGCACCAGCCGATCGAGCACCTGTGGGCGCTGCGCGCGATCCCCGGTCTCGACGTGGTCCGCCCGGCCGACGCCAACGAGACGGCCTACGCCTGGAAGACGGTCCTGGAGCACACCGACCGGCCGGCCGCGATGGCGCTGACCCGGCAGAACCTGCCGGTCTACGAGGGCACCACCGCCGAGGGCGTCGCCCGCGGCGGCTACGTCCTGCGCGAGGCCTCCGACGCCCAGCCGCAGGTGATCCTCATCGCCACCGGCAGCGAGGTCGAGCTGGCCGTCAACGGCCGTGACCTGCTGGAGGCGCAGGGCATCCCGACGCGGGTCGTGTCGATGCCGTGTGTCGAGTGGTTCCACGGGCAGGACTCGGCGTACAGGCAGAGCGTGCTGCCGCCGTCGGTCAAGGCCCGCGTCGCGGTCGAGGCGGGAGTCGCGCTGGGCTGGCGCGAGTTCGTCGGCGAGGCCGGGGAAGTGGTGGGCCTCGAACACTTCGGCGCCTCCGCGCCGTACAAGACGCTGTACGAGCAGTTCGGGCTGACGGCCGAGAGAGTGGCGGCGGCGGCCAAGGCCAGTCTGGCCAAGCTGGGCCATGACAAGGGTGAGACGACGGGAAACTGAAGATGAGCGAGATCCTCAACAAGCTGACCGGCCAGGGCGTGTCCGTCTGGCTGGACGACATCAGCCGCGAGCGGCTGCGCACGGGCAACCTCGAGCAGCTGATCCGCGAGAAGAACGTGGTCGGCGTCACCTCCAACCCCACGATCTTCGCCAGCGCGCTCAGCAAGGGCGACGCCTACGACGCGCAGATGCACGACCTCGCCGTACGCGGCGTCGAGGTGGGCGAGGCGGTGCGCGCCATCACCACGTACGACATCCGCTGGGCGGCCGACGTGCTGCGCCCCGTCTACGACGCCACGAACGGCGTCGACGGCCGCGTGTCGCTGGAGGTGGACCCGCGCCTGGCGCGTGACACGGACAAGACGGTGGCCGAGGCGCGCGCGCTGTGGTGGCTGGTCGACCGGCCCAACCTGTTCATCAAGATCCCGGCGACGGTCGAGGGCCTGCCCGCGATCACGCAGGCCATCAGCGAGGGCATCAGCGTCAACGTCACGCTGATCTTCTCGCTGGAGCGCTACCGCGCGGTCATGGACGCCTGGCTGGCGGGCCTGGAGGCGGCCCAGGCCAAGGGCCTCAACCTGGCCACGATCGAGTCGGTGGCCTCGTTCTTCGTCAGCCGGGTCGACACCGAGATCGACAAGCGGCTCGACCAGTTCGGCAAGCCGGAGCTCAAGGGCCAGGCGGGCATCGCCAACGCGCGCCTGGCGTACGCGGCGTTCGAGGAGGTCATGGCCTCCGAGCGCTGGCAGCGGCTGCGCGCGGCCGGCGCCCGCCCCCAGCGCCCGCTGTGGGCCTCGACCGGCGTGAAGAACCCCGAGTACTCCGACACCATGTACGTCGACCAGCTCGTCGCCCCGGGCACGGTCAACACGATGCCGGAGAAGACGCTCGACGCGACCGCCGACCACGCCCAGGTCACCGGCGACACGGTCCGCCCGTACTACGAGCAGTCCTGGAACACCATGGCCGCCCTCAAGGAGGCCGGGGTCGACTACGACGACGTGGTCCGGGTGCTCGAGGACGAGGGCGTCGAGAAGTTCGAGGCGTCCTGGAACGAGCTGCTCGAGAGCGTCCGCAAGAACCTGGTCCCCTGATGCCCGCTCCTTCGAGGGACGTCAGCGACCACGCGGAGGGGGCGGCGACCGCCGCCTCCTCCGGCGGCGCACCGCTCGCCGTAGCACAGGAGGCTTGAGATGACAGATCCGCAGGCGCCCGCGGAGGGGGCGCAGGCTGTGGACAGCACGGTCGGCAGCGCGGTCGAGGCGGCCACTCCAGGCACGGGCACTCCGGCCACCGGCGACGGCCCGGCCGGGGCGTCCGCCGCGGCGTCGGCGGCCACCTCGGTCGCGGGCACCTCGACCACGATCGAGGCGGCGGCGGCCAACCCGCTGCGCGACCCGCGTGACAAGAGGCTGCCGCGGGTGGCCGGGCCGTGCGTCATGGTGCTGTTCGGCGTCACGGGAGACCTGGCCAAGCGCAAGCTGCTGCCGGCGATCTACGACCTGGGCAACCGGGGGCTGCTGCCGCCCGGCTTCTCCCTGGTCGGCTTCGCCCGGCGCGACTGGAAGAACCAGGACTTCGCCCAGCTGACGCACGACGCCGTCAAGGAGCACGCGCGGACGCCGTTCCGCGAGGAGGTCTGGAAGCAGATCCGCGAGGGCATCCACTTCGTGCCCGGCGACTTCTCCGACGACGGGGCGTTCGACGCGCTGGCCATGGCGCTCAAGGAGATCGACGAGACCCGCGGCACGGGCGGCAACTACGCCTTCTACCTGTCGGTGCCGCCGAAGTTCTTCCCCGTGGTGGTGGAGCAGCTCAAGCGGACCGGCCTGGCCGACGCCCCGCCCGGGTCGTGGCGGCGCGTGGTCATCGAGAAGCCGTTCGGGCACGACCTGAAGTCGGCCCACGAGCTGAACGAGATCACCACCTCGGCCTTCCCGGAGAGCTCGATCTTCCGGATCGACCACTACCTGGGCAAGGAGACGGTCCAGAACATCATGGCGCTGAGGTTCGCCAACAACCTCTACGAGCCGATCTGGAACCGCAGCTTCGTCGACCACGTGCAGATCACGATGGCCGAGGACATCGGCATCGGCGGCCGGGCCGGCTACTACGACGGCATCGGCGCGGCCCGCGACGTGATCCAGAACCACCTGCTCCAGCTGCTGGCCCTGGTCGCCATGGAGGACCCCACGTCCTTCGAGGCGCAGGCGCTGCGGCGGGAGAAGGAGAAGGTGTTCAAGGCGGTCCGGTTGCCGGCCGACCTGGCGGCCAACACGGCGCGCGGCCAGTACGCCGCGGGCTGGCAGGGCGGACAGAAGGTCGTCGGCTACCTGGAGGAGGACGGCATCCCGCCGGACTCCGTCACCGAGACGTACGCGGCCGTCAAGCTGGAGATCGCCAACCGGCGCTGGGCCGGGGTGCCGTTCTACCTGCGCACCGGCAAGCGGCTCGGCCGGCGGGTGACGGAGGTGGCCGTGGTGTTCCAGCGGGCGCCGCACCTGCCGTTCTCCAAGGACGACACCGAGATCCTCGGCCAGAACGCGCTGGTCATCCGGGTGCAGCCGGACGAGGGCATCACGGTGCGGTTCGGCTCGAAGGTGCCGGGCACGGCCATGGAGGTGCGCGACGTGTCCATGGACTTCGCCTACGGCGAGTCGTTCATGGAGTCGTCGCCCGAGGCGTACGAGCGGCTGCTGCTGGACGTGATGATCGGCGACCCGCCGCTCTTCCCCCACCAGCGCGAGGTCGAGCTGTCGTGGAAGATCCTCGACCCGATCGAGGAGCACTGGGCCACGCAGGGCCAGCCGGAGCCGTACCCGGCCGGGTCGTGGGGGCCGCCGTCGGCCGACGCGATGATGGCGCGTGACGGCCGCGTGTGGAGGAGACTCTGATGACGACCTTCATGCTGAGCGACACGACGGCGGGGAAGATCGCCGGCCAGCTCACCCTGCTGCGCCACCAGATGGGCGCGCCGGCCATCGGCATGGTGCTGACCCTCGTGGTGGTCTGCGACGAGCGCGACCAGTACGACTCACTGCGGGCGGCCACCGAGGCGGCCCGCGAGCACCCGTCACGCATCCTCGTGGTGATCAACCGGGAGACCGACGAACCGACCCGGCTCGACGCGGAGCTGCGCATCGGCGAGTCCACCCCGGGCGAGGTGGTCGTGCTGCGCCTGTACGGCGAGCTGACCGACCACGCCGACTCGGTGGTGAGCCCGCTGCTGCTGCCCGACACCCCGGTGGTGGCGTGGTGGCCGGGCGCGGCGCCGGACGTGCCGGCCAAGGACCCGATCGGGATGCTCGCGCAGCGGCGCATCACCGACGCCCGCCAGTCCCCCGACGGCGGCGTCAAGGCGCTGGCGACGCGGGCCAAGGGGTACGCGCCGGGCGACACCGACCTGGCGTGGGCCCGGCTGACGCCTTGGCGCAGCCTGCTGGCGGCGGCCTTCGACCAGTCGATCGGCAAGGTCCGCAAGGGCCAGGTGGAGGCGGCCTCGGGCAACCCGAGCGCGCCTCTGCTGGCGGCGTGGCTGTCCGAGCGGCTCGGCACCACGGTGAAGGTCTCCGACTCCGCCGGTCCGGGCCTGACCACCGTACGGCTGACGACGCCCGAGGGCGACCTGTCGGTGGCCCGCGCCGACGCCCGTCTGGCGACGCTGTCCCGGCCGGGGCAGCCCGACCGGAACGTGGCGCTGGCGCGCCGGCAGACCCCCGAGCTGCTGGCCGAGGAGCTGCGCCGGCTCGACCCGGACGAGATCTACGAGACGGCCGTCAAGCGGCTGGCCCGCTCGTACAAGTCCTGACGTCCGGCCTGGCCTGACCGACACGGCCGGGTGCCCGCTTCGCGGGTGCCCGGCCGTTTCACGTGTGCCGGGCCGTGTCGCGTGCCGGTCCGTGTCGCGTGTGCCGGGGCGTGGCGTGTCGCGGGGCGTGGCGTGGCCGGGCCCGGGGGGATGGAAGACTGGTCCCGTGAGCGTTCCAACCGTAGTCGTCCATCGTGACGCCGACATCCTGGCCAAGGCCGTGGCCGCGCGGATCATCACCCGGCTCGTCGACGTCCAGTCCGCCAAGGGCACCGCGTCGCTGGTGCTGACCGGGGGCACGGTCGGCACCGCCACCCTGGCGGCCATCGCCGGCACGCCCGCGCGCGACGCCGTCGACTGGCGGCGTCTCGACATCTGGTGGGGCGACGAGCGTTTCCTGCCCGACGGCGACCCCGAGCGCAACGAGACGGGTGCCCGTCAGGCCCTGCTCGACCATGTCGACGTCGACCCGGAGCGGGTGCACGTCATGCTCGGCCCCGACTCGGGCCTGACGGCCGAGGAGTCGGCCGACGCCTACGCCACCGAGCTGGCCAAGGCGGCCCGTCCGGAGGACCACGGGCCGTCGCCGTCGTTCGACGTGATGCTGCTCGGCATGGGGCCCGACGCGCACGTGGCCTCGCTGTTCCCCGGCATGCCGGCGCTGTACGACACGCGTCCGGTGGTGGCCGTGCACGGCTCGCCCAAGCCGCCGCCCACCCGCATCTCGCTCACGCTGCCCGCGATCCAGGCCGCCCGCGAGGTGTGGGTGATCGCCGCGGGCGCGGAGAAGGCGGGCGCGGTGCGGCTGGCCCTGTCCGAGTCCGGCCACGTGCAGGTGCCGGCGGCGGGGGCCCGGGGCCGGTCGCGCACGCTGTTCCTGCTGGACCGCGCGGCCGCGGGCAAGATCCCGCCCGGTCTCGGCCGCCTGGCCTCCCCCTGAGCACTCAGGAGACGGCTGTCTCCAGCGCGTCGATCTCGGCCAGGAGCGCCCGCTTGCGCTCCGGGGCGAGGTAGGAGGCGCTCACGCCGTTGCGGGCCAGGTCGGCCAGCTCGCGCCGCCCGAGGCCGAAGACCCGGGCCGCGGTCCGGTACTCCCCGGCCAGCGTGGTGTCGAACATCGGCGGGTCGTCGCTGTTGAGCGTCACGAACAGCCCCTCCTCCAGCAGGCGCGGCAGCGGGTGGTCCTCGATGCGGGCCACCTGCCCCGTGCAGACGTTGGAGGTGGGGCAGACGTCGAGCGGCAGCCGCGTCTCGCGCAAGTGGGCGACGAGCCGCTCGTCCTGGAGGCAGGCGATGCCGTGGCCCACGCGCTCGGCGCCGTACCCCTCGAGGACCTCCCAGATCGTCTCCGGCCCCGTCATCTCGCCGCCGTGCGGGACGCTGTGCAGGCCGGCGTTGCGGGCGGCGGTGAACGCGTCGCGGTAGGCGTCGCGGTAGTGGACGCGCTCCTGCTCGATGCCTCCGATGCCGAAACCTACCAACGCGGCGGGAGGTTCTTCGAGGGCGTGGGCCAGGGTGATCTCCGCCGCCTCGACGCCGTACTCGCCGGGGATGTCGAAGATGTAGGCCATCTCCACGCCGTACTCCTCCGGCGCCCGGCGGGCGGCCAGGTCGAGGGCCCCGGTGACCTCGCGCCGCGGCATCCCGACCATGTGGTGGGCGTACGGGGTGACCTGGAGCTCGGCGTACCGGGCGCCCTGCGCGGCCAGGTCGCGGGCCAGCCCGAGCACCAGGGTGGCGACGTCCTCCGGCTCGCGCACCAGTGCGTTGACGGCCCGGTAGACCCGGGCGAAGTGCGGGAAGTCAGTGAACCGGTAGAAGGCGCGCAGCTCCTCCTCGGACGTCGGCACGCCGCCGCCGGGGTGCCGGCGCGCCAGCTCCAGGACCGTGGGGACGGACGCGGAGCCGATGAGGTGGACGTGCAGCTCGACCTTGGGCAGGGCGTCGATGAACGCGTCGAGGGCGGCGTCGCCGGAGGAGGCGTCCGCCCGGGCCTGGATGGTGACATCGGTCGTCATGGCGACGACCTTAGGCCGCCCTCCTCCCGCAGGGACAGCTTTGGCGGCTGAATCTCACACAAAGCAGTCAGGTTTGCTCGCCGGCCTGCTCGGGGGGCGTGGCGGCCCAGGCCCGCACCAGCGGCAGCAGCACCGTCTCCGCCGCCTCCTCCACGAAGGCGTTGTCCAGCGGCGGCCCGACGAAGATCAGCCGATGCCATACGAGGGCCTCGGCGACGGCGGCGAGCCGGGCGGTGTCGGCGCTCCTCGCCGGCTCGCCCCGCCTCCCGGCCCGCTCCAGCAGCGCCTCCACGCCGCCGAGGTCCCTGCTGGGCATGTGCGCGCGCAGCGCCCTGGCCAGTTCCTGGTTCGACACCAGCGTCGATGACAGGCCCATGATGAGCGCGTGCTTGCGCTCGGCCGTCTCGCACAGGCACCGGACCAGCTCCGCCAGGTCGCCGCGGAGCGAGCCGGTGTCGGGCGGGCGCGGCGTGTCCATGTCGAAGCGGTTGCAGATGACGTCCACGACCAGCTCGGGCTTGCCCGCCCAACGCCGGTAGATCGTGGCCTTGCTGGCCCGGGCGCGCCTGGCGATCTGGTCGACCGACATCCGGTCGTAGCCCATCTCCGACAGCAGCTCCAGCGTGGCGTCGAGGATGGCCCTCTCGCGCACGGGGTCGAGTGGGGCCACGAAACACGTCCTCCGGTCCGCCCGGCCGGTCCGCCCGGCGATGATGGTCAACTGGTCACGGGGTCGCCGGGTGCCCGCCGGTGCGTCACCGTGCGGCGATCCGTTCGAATCGTACGCCGGTGAGCTCGGTGGACACGTCCCAGAGGCGCGCGGCGAGCTCCTCGGAGCGGGCGTCGGCGGACGGGCTGAGCAGGCGCAGCTTAGGGCCGACGAACTCGCCGCCGCGGATGTCCGGCGAGGTGGCGGCGTACAGGGACGGCAGCGCGCCGGTCTCGGGGCTCAGCAGGAACAGCCCCAGGAGCGGCTTGAGCGGCCCCACCTTGACGATGTTCGTGGCGGTGGCCCCTGGGTGCGTGGCCACGCTCTTGAGGTCGGCCTGGGCCCGTTCAGCGCGCCGCTGGAGTTCCAGGGTGAACAGCAGGTTGGCCAGCTTCGAGCGGCCGTAGGCGCTCATCCGGCCGTAGCCGCGCTCCAGGGTGAGGTCGTCGAAGTCGAGCCGGCCGCGGGTGTGGGCGTCGCTGGACACGGTCACCACGCGGGCGCCCGGGCGGGCGAGCAGCTTCGGCAGGAGCAGCCCGGTCAGCGCGAAGTGGCCCAGGTGGTTGGTGCCGAACTGCAGCTCGAACCCGTCCTTCGTCAGGCTGCGGGGCGTCATGCCGATGCCGGCGTTGTTGACCAGCAGGTCCACCTCGTCCACCCCGTCGGCGAACGCGCGCACGGAGGCCAGGTCGGCGAGGTCCAGCCGGGCGTGCTCGACGCGGGCGGCGGGGACGGCCCGCCGGATCGCGGCCACGGCCTCCGCGCCCTTGGCCTCGGACCGCGCGGCCACGATCACGCGCGCGCCGTGCCGGGCCAGTTCCAGCGCGGTGGGCAGGCCGATGCCGCTGTTGGCGCCGGTGACGATCGCGGTCCGGCCGTCGAGGCGCGGCATGTCGGCGGGGGTCCAGGAGGTCATCGCCACTCCAGTGTTGTCTGAGCCAGGTGTACGGAACCGTTTCGTACACCATAGCGGTTGCCCGCGCGACGCCTGCCCGGGTCAGCCCTCCAGGCGCCGGCGGGCGTGGCGTTCCTCGCGCCGGGCCACCTCCAGGCGCTGCTCGCTCTCCCGCAGCCTCCCGCGCGCCTTGGCGAGCTTGCGCTGCAGCCGCGCCACCTTCTCCGCGCGCTTGTCGTGTTCCTGTACGGCCTCCGCCAGCGCATCGCGCCACTCGAGGTAGGCCGCCTCGGCCTCCGCGCGCTCCTGCGCCCGGCGGGCCTCCCGGGCGGCGCGGGCCTCGGCCTCACGCCTGGCCCGCTCCTCGGCCGCCGCCTTCCGCGCCGCCCGGGCCCCTCCGGCGCCCGCGGCCCCTCGCGCCCTCCCTCCGGCGCCCTCTGCCCCTGACGCCCTTCCAGGGTCCTCCGCGTCCTCGGCCCTTCCGGCACTTCGAACCCCTCCGGCTTCCGCGACCCGGTCTGCGGCGTCCCGGCCCCCGAGGGCCCCTCCCGTCGCGGTCGCGGCTTCCGCTCCCGCGGAACCCGCCGGGGCCGGGGTGAAGCCGCTGTACTCCAAAGGCCGCACCAGGCGGCCCTGCCGCACCTCGGCCGCCGCGCCCTCGTCCACCACGGCGGCGTCCAGCGTGCGGTCCACCTCCACCGACGCCGCGGCCGACAGCCCCGCGTCCTCCTTGACCAGCCGGCCGACCCGCCCCGTGACGGCGCCGCGCCGGCGCGCGACCTCGGCGAGCGCCTCGGCGTCGTGGGCCGCCCAGGCCCGGCGCAGCTCCTCCCCCACCTCCAGCAGCTCGCGCAGATCGTCCGGGTGCTCGCGGACGGCCCGGTTCACGGCCCAGGCCGAGACCGTCGGCTTGCGCAGCCGCCCGATCTCGCGGGACAGCCGCGCGTCGCCCTCATCCTTGGCCGCGCGGGCCTCGGCCGCGCGCGCGGCGGTGAACTCGGACGGCGGCAGCCCGTAGAGCCGGTCGGCCACCTCGTCAAGATCCACACCAGTGAGATACCCCACATGACAGGGTTTGTAGCGCATAGTGGAGGCAAGGCCTGCCGAACGGAGTTCTCTCGTGTTCGAGCGATTCAGCGATCGTGCCCGGAGGGTCGTCGTCCTCGCCCAGGAAGAGGCGCGGATGCTGAACCACAACTACATCGGCACCGAGCACATCCTGCTCGGCCTGCTCCACGCCGGTGACGGCGACGACGTCGCGGCGCGGGCCCTGGAGGGCTTCGGAGTGGAGCTGGGGCCGGTGCGGCGGTACGTCGAGCAGCAGGTGGGGCGCGGCTCCATGGGCCCTCCGGGACACATCCCGTTCACGCCGCGCGCCAAGAAGGTGCTGGAGCTCTCGCTGCGCGAGGCGCTCCAGCTCCGCCACAACTACATCGGCACCGAGCACATCCTGCTCGGGCTCATCCGGGAGTCGGAGGGGCTCGCGGCGCAGGCGCTCGCGGACGCCGGGGTCCAGCTGGGCCGGCTGCGCGAACGCGTGCGCGCGATGGTCGCCGCGGGCCCGAGGGACAAGCCGGCCGAGCCGTACTACACGAGCGGCCCGACGATGGTCGAGCGGCTGACGCGGATCGAGGAGAGCCTGGAGCGCATCGAGCGCCATCTCGGCATCGCGCGCACGCCCGGCGACACCGCCGAGCGCCCGGCCGGGGCCTCCGGCGGGCGCCCCGCCGAGGCCTCCGGGAGAGGCGCCGGCGATACTCCCCGCGAGGCCCCCCAGGAGCAACCCGGCGAGACGTCGCCAGAGGAGCCCCGGGATCGGCCCGGCGAGCAGCCGGGCGCGGCCGGAGCCGGTTGAGGCCGCCGCCGGTTCAGCTTGAGACCATCGCGCCCACCGGCAGCCGCGACTCCAGCACCCCCGGGTCCTCGGTGTAGGTGATGGAGGCGCCCAGCGACAGCATGAGCCGCCGCATCCGGACGTTGTCCGACAGCATGGTCGCCCGCACCTCGGCGTACCCGAGGTCGCGTGCCGCCCGGATCAGCGCCCTGGCCAGCGCCGAGCCCAGACCGCGCCCCTGCCAGCGGTCCTCGACCAGGAAGGCCATCTCGGCGGCGCCGGGATCGGAGGTGAACATCAGGTTCGCCATGGCCACGACCTGCCCGTCGTGGCCGGCCACGAGCGAGTGGCCGCGGGCGCGGTCGCACAGCTTGTCGAACATGCGCGTCGGCAGCGCCGGCATCGAGGTGAAGTAGCGGAACCGGCGCGCCTCGGGCGAGCACCGGTCGTGCAGGTCGCGTACGGCCTCGCGATAGATGGAGGTGAGCGGCCGGATGACGACCTCCGCGCCGTCGGCCAGCTTCACGGAGCGGTTCCCGGCGCCCTGCTCGGCCGGCGGCTGGGCCAGCCGGGCGAAGGAGGCGGCGCGGGCGGCCTCGGTCAGCGTGAACGGCAGCTCCGCGCGGCGCAGCCGTACCGCGCGGCGGGGCGCCACGGGCACGACGAGCTGGGTCGGGTCGGGGAGATCACTCACCGCCTCACCATAGATCCAGCGGGCGTCGTCCGCGCGCAGCAGCTCGGCCAGCAGCTCGGGCAGCCGCCACGGCATGGAGCGCAGCCGGGAGGCCAGCAGCAGGGCCCGGGTGGGCTCGTCGGTCAGCTCGTGCGCGGTCGCCGGGACGACCTGGACCCTGCGGCCGCCGGCCGCCTCCAGGGCCTCGCGCACGGTCTCGGGGTGGGCGGGGATGTCGGCGACGAACTCGTCCACCGTGCCGTCGGCGTCGGACTGGACGCTCAGGCCGAGGATGTTGCCGCCCCGGTCGGCCAGGGCGGCGGCCAGTGAGGCGAGCCGTCCCGGCCGCTCGTCGACGGTGGTGCGGATGCGCAAGAATCCCATGGGCACCAGCATGCCGGGCGGCTGTTACACGGCCGCTAACGACGCGTTTCATGTAGCAAGATATGCGCCTATGAACTCACATGTTCCGGTTTGGTCGGATTTGATCGCCTCACCCGGCTGGCAGGATGCCATCAGCCGTGCGGGACGACGGGGGCGCGGGAAGGGTGGAGAGGGCCGATGACGACGCTGTTCCGGGGTGGGCGGGTGTTCACCGCGGCGGGCGGGTTCGCCGAGGCCGCGCTCGTGCGCGACGGGGTGATCGCCGCCGTCGGCGCCGAGCGCGACCTCGCCCGCGAGGCGGGTCCGCACGAGACCGTGGACCTGCAGGGCGGGCTGCTCACCCCCGGCTTCACGGACGCGCACATCCACCCGGTGCAGGCCGGGCTGGAGCGCGCGAAGTGCGACCTGTCCGAGGTGTACGGACTCGACGCGTACCAGGCGAAGATCGCCAACTATGCCGCGAAAAATTTGGATAAGGAGTGGATCGACGGCGGCGGCTGGGACATGTCCGCCTTCCCCGGAGGCCTCCCCCACCGCACCCAGCTCGACGCCGACGGCCGCCCGGTCTACCTCATCCAGCGCGACCACCACGCCGCCTGGGTCAGCACCCGCGCCCTGGAGCTGGCCGGCATCACCCGCGACACCCCCGACCCCGCCGACGGCCGCATCGAGCGCGACCCCGACGGCACGCCCAGCGGCGTGCTCCACGAGGGCGCCATGGACCTGGTCGGGCTGCTCACGCCGCGTCCCAGCGCGGCCGACCTGGACGCGGCGCTCGACGACGCCCAGCGCCACCTGTTCTCGCTCGGCATCACCGGCTGGCAGGACGCGATCGTCGGCTCGTACGCGGGCTCGGACGACCAGCTGCCCACGTACCTGTCGGCGGCCCGCTCGGGCCGGCTGCGGGCCCGCGTGGTCGGCGCGCTGTGGTGGGACCGCACGCGCGGGGCCGACCAGATCGCCGACCTGGTCGATCGGCGGGCCTCCGCCGAGGGGCTGGACCGGTTCGCCGCCACCTCGGTCAAGATCATGCAGGACGGCATCACCGAGAACTTCACCGCCGCCACCCTGGAGCCGTACTGCCTGTGCGGCGGCACGGGTCTGTCGTACGTGGACCCGGGCAAGCTCAAGGAGTACGTCACCGAGCTGGACCGGCTCGGCTTCCAGGTGCACTTCCACGCCATCGGCGAGCGGGCGGTGCGCGAGGCGCTCGACAGTTTCGAGGGCACCGACCCCGCCAACCGGCACCACATCGCGCACCTGCAGATCATCGAGCCGTCGGACGTGCCGCGCTTCGCCCGGCTCGGCGTCGCCGCCAACCTGCAGCCGCTGTGGGCCACCCACCACGCCCAGATGGACGAGCTGACCTTGCCGTTCCTCGGCGAGCCGCGCTCGTCGTGGCAGTACCCGTTCGCCGACCTGCTGGCGCACGGCACGCGCTTCTGCGCGGGCAGCGACTGGCCGGTGTCGGACGCCGACCCGCTGCAGGGCATGCACGTGGCGGTCAACCGCACCGAGCCGGGCGGCTCGGTGCACGCCGGATACCCGACGGCGCAGACGCCGTTCCTGCCCGGGCAGCGCCTCGACCTGGCCACGGCCCTGACCGCGTACACGGCCGGGTCGGCCTGGATCAACCGCTCCCCGGCCGGGGTGATCGAGCCGGGCCGCCCGGCGGACCTCGTCGTGCTGGACCGCGATCCGTTCGCGCTGCCCGCCGGGGAGATCTGGACGACCCGGGTCACGCTGACGTTCGTGGACGGCGAGCCGGTGTACCAGCGGGCCGGCGCGTAGACCGGCCGCCTGCCAGGGCGCGCCCGGCAGGCGTACCGGAACGGCGTTCGCGAACGGTGTGCACGACGCCGAAGGGCCCCGGCGCCACCGCCGGGGCCCTTCGAGGCACGTCATACCGCGCGAACGTGATCTCCCGCTGTCCGTCCGGCGCACGCCGGAACAGGAACTACCAGGGGGACCTGTTGTTGCGCAGGCGCTCGAGCGCCTCCTCGAGGATGGCCTTGCCGTCCTTGTCGCTCCTGCGCTCCTTCACGTAAGCCAGGTGCGTCTTGTACGGCTCGTTCTTGGGCGGGGCAGGCGGGGCCTGCTCGTCCTGTCCTGCCGGGAGGCCGCAGCGCGGGCAGTCCCACATCTCGGGGACCGCCGCGTCACTGGCGAAGCTGGGGCGCGTCTCGTGCATGTTCGCGCACCAGAACGAGACCCGCACTCTCGGAGCTGCCTCGCCGCGCTCGGCCTCCCCCATCGGGCCGGCGCCGACACGGCTGCCACGGATCGCGTTGCCACTACCCACGGATGAACTCCTCGCTCGATCGCCCCGCGAGACACGGGGGGAGAATCACTGTCACGCGCCGAAACGCTCAGGGCTTCAGCAGGAGGCCCAGCGCGATGATGCAGACGAACCAGATCACGCCCGTGATGACCGTCAGCCGGTCAAGGTTGCGCTCCACCACGGACGAGCCGCCGAAGCTCGACGAGAAACCTCCGCCGAACATGTCGGACAGACCGCCACCCTTGCCCTTGTGGAGCAGCACGAGCAGGACCATGAGACAGCTCGCCAGGATGAGGGCGATGGAGATTCCGATTTCCACGGTATGCCTGTTCCTTCAGTGCTTTGTGACGCGTGACGATTCAAACTTGCCTCTAGAGGGTACGACCTGGTGTCAAGTCGTGCCTCCGGAACGGCTCAGCTAGCCGGGCATGTCGGAAAAACGGCAGATCTTGACGAACTCGCCGGCGTCGATGCTGGCGCCTCCCACGAGAGCGCCGTCGACGTCGGGCTGAGCCATGATGCCGGCGATGTTGCTCGACTTGACCGACCCTCCGTACAGGATACGGATAGCGGAGGCCACTTCGTCGTCGTACAGCTCAGCGAGTCGTCCGCGCAGGGCCGAACACACCTCCTGGGCGTCCTCCGGAGTGGCCACCTCGCCGGTGCCGATCGCCCACACCGGCTCGTAGGCCACCACGATCGTCTTGGCCTGCTCGGCGCTGACCTTGCGCAGGGCGGCCTCCAACTGCGCGAGGGTGTGCGCCACATGCCCGCCGGCTTTGCGCACCTCCAGGCCCTCTCCGACGCACAGGATGGGGGTCAGCGAGTGGCGGTAGGCGGCCTGGACCTTGGCGTTGACCAGGTCGTCGTCCTCGTGGTGGTACTGGCGCCGCTCGGAGTGGCCGATCACCGAGTAGGTGCAGCCGAGCTTGGCCAGCATCGCCCCGGAGATCTCGCCGGTGTAGGCGCCGGCGTCGTGCTGGGACAGGTCCTGCGCGCCGTACACGATGCGCAGCTTGTCACCGTCGACGAGCGTCTGCACGCTGCGCAGGTCGGTGTACGGCGGCAGGACGGCGACCTCGACCTTGTCGAAGTCCTTGTCGCCGAGCGCGAAGGCGAGCTTCTGCACCAGGGCGATGGCCTCGAGGTGGTTGAGGTTCATCTTCCAGTTGCCGGCGATGAGCGGCTTGCGGCCGCCCGGGAAAGGGCGGCCTGCCTGTCGCGTCACTCCGCGTCCTCCAGGGCGGCGAGTCCGGGGAGGGTCTTGCCCTCCAGGTATTCGAGGCTGGCCCCGCCCCCCGTGGAGATGTGGGAGAAGCCGTCCTCGGGCAGGCCGAGCCGGCGCACGGCCGCCGCCGAGTCGCCGCCGCCGACCACGGTGAAGGCGTCGGAGGCGATCAGCGCCTCCGCCACCGCGCGCGTGCCGCCCGCGAACGCGTCGAACTCGAACACGCCCATCGGGCCGTTCCAGAAGACGGTGCGGGCGTCGGCCAGCTTGGCCGCGAACAGCTCGCGGGTCTTCGGGCCGATGTCGAGCCCCTGCCGGTCGGCCGGGATCGCGCTCGCCTCGACCACGTCGTGCGGCGCGTCCTTGCCGAACTCGGTGGCCGCCAGCACGTCGACCGGCAGCACCAGCTCGACGCCCCGCTCGGCGGCCTGGTCGAGGAAGCCGCGCACCTGGTCGAGCTGGTCCTCCTGCAGCAGCGACTGGCCCACCTCGTGGCCCTGGGCCTTGAGGAAGGTGTAGGCCATGCCGCCGCCGACGAGCAGCCGGTCGACCTTGGTGAGCAGGCTCGCGATGACGCCGAGCTTGTCGGACACCTTCGCGCCGCCCAGCACCACGACGTACGGCCGCTCGGGGTGCTCGGTCAGGCGCCTGAGCACCTCGACCTCGCCCACGACCAGCCCGCCCGCCGCGTGCGGCAGGAGCCTGGGCACGTCGTAGACGCTGGCGTGCTTCCGGTGGACGGCGCCGAAGCCGTCGCCCACGTACAGCTCGGCCAGGGCTGCCAGCCTGGCGGCGAACTCGCCGCGCTCCTGGTCGTCCTTGGACTCCTCACCCGGCTCGTAGCGGAGGTTCTCCAGGAGGGCCACCTGGCCGTCCTGGAGCCCCGCGACAGTGGCCTGCGCGCTGTCGCCGACCACGTCGGTGGCGAAGGCCACGTCCTGGCCGAGCAGCTCGCCGAGGCGGGCGGCCACCGGCCTCAGCGAGTACTTCGGCTCGGCCTTGCCCTTGGGCCGGCCGAGGTGGGCGCAGACGACGACCTTCGCGCCACGCCCGGCCAGGGTCTGGATCGTCGGAACCGACGCTCTGATGCGGCCGTCGTCGGTGATCGTCTCACCGTCGAGGGGGACGTTGAGGTCGGCGCGCACGAGCACGCGCCGGCCCTTCACGTCGAGATCGTCGATCGTGCGCAACTGTGCTCCTTCCGCCGAGCGCGGCTCGGACGGTCCCGGGTGATGGATGTCTCGCTCAGCGCGGACCCGTCACAGGTCGGCGCCCACCAGCTGGATGAGGTCGGCCAGGCGGTTGGAGTAACCCCACTCGTTGTCGTACCAGCCGACGACCTTGACCTGGTTGCCGATGACCTTGGTGAGGCCGGCGTCGAAGATGCAGGAGGCCGGGTCGGTGACGATGTCGGAGGAGACGATCTCGTCCTCGGTGTAGGTGAGGATGCCCTTGAGCGGGCCCTCGGCGGCGGCCTTGAGCGCGGCGTTGACCTCCTCGACGGTGACGTCGCGGCTGACGTCGACGGTCAGGTCGGTGGCCGAGCCGGTGGGGATCGGCACGCGCATGGCGAACCCGTCGAGCTTGCCCTTCAGCTCGGGCAGCACGAGGCCGATGGCCTTGGCGGCGCCGGTGGAGGTGGGCACCACGTTGAGCGCGGCGGCGCGGGCGCGGCGCAGGTCCTTGTGCGGGCCGTCCTGGAGGTTCTGGTCCTGCGTGTAGGCGTGGATGGTGGTCATCAGACCCTTCTCGATGGTGAAGGTGTCGTGGATGACCTTGGCCATCGGCGCCAGGCAGTTGGTGGTGCAGGACGCGTTGGAGATGATCGTGTGGTTGGCCGGGTCATAGGAGTCGTGGTTGACGCCCATGACGATGGTGACGTCCTCGTTCTTGGCCGGGGCCGAGATGATGACCTTCTTCGCGCCGTTGTCGGCGTGCACCTTGGCCTTGGTGGCGTCGGTGAACAGGCCGGTCGACTCGACGACGACGTCCACCCCGAGGTCGCCCCACGGCAGCTTGGCCGGGTCGCGCTCCTCGAAGACCTTGATGGCCTTGCCGTCGACGGTGATCTCGTCGCTGGTCGCCTTCACCTCGTACGGCAGGCGGCCCAGGATGCTGTCGTACTTCAGCAGGTGGGCCAGCGTCGCGTTGTCGGTCAGGTCGTTGACCGCAACGATCTCGATGTCCTTGCCGCTGGCGGCGACCGCGCGCCAGAAGTTGCGACCGATGCGGCCGAAGCCGTTGACGCCTACGCGGATGCTCACGGAAACCGATCTCCTCGTACGTGATGCGGGCTGAAACCTCAATCCCCAACCCTATCGGACCTAAATTGGTTTAGACCACTGCAACCCCCGCCCTGCGTATCGCCATTCCGGAGGCGTAATTTGTAGCGTTCGAGTAAAGTGCCCGACTCATCGGAGTAAATTCCGGCATTCTCTGGGGGCTGAGATGTCACACCGCAGGTCCGGCTTGCTGTCCGGCCTGGTCGTGGGGTTCGTCGCGATGCTCGTCGGCGCCGCGGGATATGCGGCGATGCAGACGTTCTCCATGCGCTTGCCGTACGAGGTGCGCTGGTTCGCCGGTAACCCGGCGCTCACCGTCCCCGTCACATGCTGCTTCCTGGCGGGGCTCCTGCTCGGTCTCGCCATGTGGACGGTCCGGCCGCGCAGCCTGCTCCTTCCTCTGGCCATGGTGGTGTACGCCGTGGGGGTGCGCGCGATCGGCAATCTCGCCGGAATCCTCGCCTGGGCCGCCGATCACGGGTTCCCCGCGTCCTCGCTCGTCACGTTCCTCGAGTCCGGCGCGTACGGCGTGTGGTGGGCCGCCCGGACGTCCTGGCAGTTCTGGGCCGCCGTCGGCGCCGCGGCCGTGCCCGCGTTCCTGCTGACCCTCCTGCGGGTCGTACGGGTGCGCCGTAGGTGGCGGGCCGAGGCCGGCCCGGCCTCCCCCCACAGGCGCGACGACGGCGGGCCGGTGGCGGACTCGTCAGAGCCGGAGGCGGAGTACCGGGCACCGTTCGAGCCGCTCCAGCCGCCCAAGCCGGCGCCCGCGGCCCCGACCGCCAGCCTCTTCACTCCCCGGGAGCCCGGCCAGGACTGACCCCGTCCCGGGGATCCTGGCCAGGACTGACCCCATCCCGGGGATCCTGGCCAGGGCTGACCCCGTCCCGGGGACCCTGGCCAGGGCTGGTTCCCCCGGGGCCGGGCCAGCCCGCCGCCCCGAGCCGCGCCCGTCCGCGCCTTGCTCAGGCGCGGGCACCGCCCGTACGCAGGCGGGGCACACGCCTCGCCAGGGAAACGCACGCGTACATCCGGGGGCACCGGAGGGGCGGCGCTTCGCAAGACAGACGCACGCGTCCAGCCGGGGTCTCCGGAGGGCCGGCGCTTCGCGCAGGAGCCACGTGGGCACGACGCGGCCGTATTCGCGAGCGCGCGCCGCACGCAGGCGTCCGAGGCCGGCGCACCGAGCCGGAGCCCGCACACACCCACCCTCGGGCGCGCACGGACACACGCGAAAAAGGACGCGCCTGCATGGGCGCGCCGACACGGACACGCAGGCCGGACGCGCGGACACGGGCGCCCTGACGGATCCCACCAGGTCAGGGCGCGAGCATGTCGACCGTGAGGTTGGCCTCCGTGTTGGGGATGCCGAGGTCGGAGGCCCGCTTGTCGGCCATGGCGAGCAGCCGCCGGATGCGGCCCGCGATCGCGTCCTTGGTCAGTGGCGGGTCGGCGATCTGCCCCAGCTCCTCCAGGGACGCCTGCTTGTGCTCCACCCGCAGCCGCCCGGCCACCACCAGGTGGTCCGGCGCCTCGTCGCCGAGGATCTCCAGCGCCCGCTGCACCCGCGCCCCCGCGGCCACGGCGGCGCGGGCCGAGCGCCGGAGGTTGGCGTCGTCGAAGTTGGCCAGCCGGTTGGCGGTGGCGCGCACCTCACGACGCATGCGGCGCTCCTCCCAGGCCAGCACGCTGTCGTGCGCGCCGAGCCGGGTGAGCAGGGCGCTGATGGCGTCGCCGTCGCGGACCACGACCCGGTCGACGCCGCGCACCTCGCGCGCCTTGGCGTGGATCTTCAGCCGCCGGGCGGAGCCGACCAGCGCCAGCGCCGCCTCCGGGCCCGGGCAGGTGACCTCGAGCGACATGGAACGGCCGGGCTCGGTGAGCGAGCCGTGCGCCAGGAACGCCCCCCGCCAGGCCGCCTCGGCGTCGCAGGCCGCCCCCGCGACGACCTGGCGGGGCAGCCCGCGCACGGGCCGCCCGTGGTTGTCGATGAGGCCCGTCTGCCGGGCGAGCGCCTCGCCGTCGCGGTAGACGCGTACGACGTAGCGCGATCCCTTGCGCAGGCCGGCCGGCGCGAGCACGAGCACTTCCGCCTTGTGGCCGAACACCTCGCCGATGTCCTTGATCAGCCGTCGCGCGGTGGCGTTGGTGTCGAGCTCCGCCTCGATCACGATGCGCCCGCCCACCAGGTGCAGGCCGCTCGCGAACCGTAGCAGCGTGGAAACCTCCGCCTTGCGGCAGCACGGCTTCAGCACCGGCAGTCGGCTCAGCTCGTCCTTGACCACACCCGTCATCGCCATAAGCGTTAGTCCTCCCCCATTCAGACCGGCTCCCAGCAGTCTCTCGCACCTTCGAGCCGCGCCGACCAGGATCAACGCTTCTGGAGGAAAATCTCGTCCAGGACGGAGGCAAGACGTCGTGGGTCGTGCCGGGGCGAGCCGTCGGCGGCGGCCACATCGGCCAGCACCGGACGTCCGCCGAGCGCGGCCGCCGCCTTCTCCAGCGCGTCGAGGTCGTCGACCATGCCGGTGTCGGCCAGGATCACGTCGACCGTCAGGTCGGGCGCGTGCTGTCTGAGCACCTCCAGGTGCTGCTGGGGGGAGAAGTCGTCGGTCTCGCCGGCCTGCGGGGCGAGGTTGAGCGTGACCAGGCGCCTGGCCCGGGTCTCGTGCAGGGCCCTGGCCAGCTCGGGCACCTTGAGGTGCGGCAGCACGCTGGTGAACCACGATCCGGGCCCGAACACCACCCAGTCGGCCTCCAGCACCGCCTGGATCGCCTCGGGCCGGGCCGGCGGGTTCTCCGGAACCAGGGAGACGGCCTGCACGCGCCCGGGGGTGAGTGCGCACGCCACCTGGCCGCGCACGGTGGAGGTGACGCCGTCGAGCTCCACCTCGGCCACGATGTCGAGCGGCACGGACGCCATGGGCAGGACGCGGCCCTGGGCGCCGAGCAGTCGTCCCACCCAGTCGAGACCGGCCACGGGGTCGCCGAGCAGCTCCCAGAGCGCGACGATGAGCAGGTTGCCGACGGCGTGGCCGTGCAGCTCCCCCTCGCTGCGGAAGCGGTGCTGGACGACCTCGCTCCAGGTGATGCCCCACTCGTCGTCGCCGCACAGCGCGGCCAGCGCCATGCGCAGGTCACCGGGTGGCAGCACGCCGAGTTCGCGGCGCAGCCGGCCGCTGGAGCCGCCGTCGTCGGCCACGGTGACGACGGCCGTGAGCGCGTCGGTCACGGACCGCAGCGCGGACAGGGAGGCGTACAGGCCGTGCCCGCCGCCGAGGGCCACGACCCGCGGCCCCCGCGGCCGCACCTCCCGCGGGGATCCCGCGGTTGCCGAAGCGCCCGCGAGCGGCGGGCCTGCGGACGGCGTGCCGCCCGCAGGCCCCCCTACGGACAGAGGGCTCGCGGACGGCGCGACGTCATCGCCCGGCACTCCCGTGAACGGCGGGCCTACGGACGGTGCGACGTCATCGCCCGGCACCCCCGTGAACGGCGGGCCCACGGACGGTGCGACGTCATCGCCCGGCGACTCCGTGAACGGTGGGCCTACGGGCGGTGTGACGTCGTCGGGCGCCGGCCGCGCGGGCGGCGGGGTGGCTGGGGGCGGCGACTCTGCGGAGGACGCGCCAGGGCCCTGGTGGTCATGGGTCACTCCCGCCCCACATCCCGGTGGCTCACCTGGACCTCCATCCCGCGGTCGCGCAGGCGGGCGGCGACCTGCTCGGCCATGGCGACGCTCCGGTGCTTGCCGCCCGTGCAGCCCACCGCCAGCGTCGCATAGCTCTTGCCCTCGCGGGCATACCCGGCCGCGACCACCTTCAGGACCTCCTCGTACGCGTCGAGGAACTCCTTGGCGCCCGGCTGGCCCAGCACGTACTCGCGGACCGGGGTGTCGAGGCCGTTCATCGGCCGCAACTCGGGCACCCAGTGCGGGTTGGGCAGGAACCGGCAGTCGACGACGAGGTCGGCGTCGACCGGCAGGCCGTACTTGAAGCCGAAGGACACCACGTTGACCCGCAGACCGGGACGGTCCTCGCCGCCGAAGTAGGCGACGATCTTGTTGCGTAGTTCGTGGACGTTGTGGGAGGAGGTGTCGATGACCAGGTCGGCGTTGGCCCGCACCTCGCGCAGGATGCCGCGCTCGCGGGCGATGCCGTCGACGAGCCGGCCGTCGCCCTGCAGCGGATGGGGGCGGCGGACGTTCTCGAAGCGGCGCACCAACTCCTCGTCGCTGGCCTCCAGGAACACGACGCGCACGCGCACGCCGCGGCCCTCGAGCTCCTCGATGGCGGCGTTGAGGTCGGTGGTGAAGGCGAGGCTGCGCACGTCGACCACGGCCGCGACCTTGTCGGCGGCCAGCTTGACCTTGCCGGCCTCCTCGGCCATGGCGAACAGCAGGCCGGGCGGCAGGTTGTCGATGACGAACCAGCCGAGGTCCTCCAGTGCCTTGGCGGCGGTGCTGCGTCCCGCCCCGGACATGCCGGTGACGATGACGAACGCCGGATCCCGGCTCTCGTCCCTGTCGCCCTGCACCGCGGCGGCGGCAGCGGCCGCGACCACGGCGGCGGCGGCCTCGCCCGCCTCACCCCGCGGCGCGGCGCTGCGCTTGTCGTTGTCTTCGGCGGCGCTCATCGTCTCACTCCGTTCGGCCGCTCGGTCGGTCGGGCCCGGCGGCTTCACCCAGGGTCGTGACGGCGACGCCGCCCGTGCCGGCCGGGCCCTCCGCGTCACCGGCGCCCTCCAGAACGCCGGCGCCGCTCGCGCCGCCCGCTCTGCTGAGCGCGTCGCTCGCGTCTTCTGCCTTGTCCGGGGCGTCGGCGCCGTTCGGGCCGCCCGCGCCGGCGGCCCGTCGTGCGGGCGCCGCCTCGCTGGTGGTCACGGTTGACTCCCCTTTCAGCGTCGACGCGATCACCTCCGCGGTCGACCGGCCGATGCCGGGGACCTCGCAGATCTCCGCCACGGTGGCCTCCCGAAGCCGTTTCACGGAGCCGAAGTGCTTGAGCAGCGCCTGCCTCCGCGCCGGGCCGAGACCGGGCACGCCGTCGAGCGCGCTCTCCTTCACGGTCTTGGACCTCTTGGACCGATGGTAGGTGATGGCGAACCGGTGCGCCTCGTCACGGACACGTTGCAGCAGGTAGAGCCCCTCGCTGGAGCGCGGCATGATGACCGGCTGGTCGTCGCCGGGCAGCCACACCTCCTCCAGCCGCTTGGCCAGGCCGCACACGGCGACGTCGTCGATGCCCAGCTCGTCGAGCGCCCGCTGGGCGGCGGCGGCCTGGGGGCCGGCGCCGTCGACGACGACGAGGTTGGGCGGGTAGGCGAACTTGCGCGGCTTGCCGGTCTCGGGGTCGATGAGGCCGTGGGCCTCGTCGTCGGCGGCCAGCTCGCCGGTGGCCGAGCGTTCCTCCAGGTAGCGGCGGAACCTCCGCATGATCACCTCGTGGATCGAGGCGACGTCGCCCTCCTTGGTCTTGACGGCGAAGCGGCGGTACTCGCTCTTGCGGGCCAGGCCGTCCTCGAAGACGACCATGGAGGCCACGACGTTCTCGCCCTGGAGGTGGGAGACGTCGTAGCACTCGACGCGCAGGGGCGCCTGGTCGAGGTCGAGCGCGTCGGCGATCTCCTGGAGCGCCTTGCTGCGGGTGGTCAGGTCGCTGGCGCGGCGGATCTTGTGCTGGGCCAGCGACTCCAGGGCGTTGCGGCCCACGGTCTCCAGCAGCGCCTTCTTGTCGCCGCGCTGCGGCACCCGCACCTCGACCCGGGCCCGGCGCTGCTCGGACAGCAGCTCGGCGACCGCGGCCGCGTCGGGCGGCAGCTCGGGCACGAGCACCTCGCGGGGCATCGAGTCGGGGCTCGCCTCGCCGTACATCTGGAGCAGGAACTGCTCGACCAGCTCGCCGGGCGTGGTCTCCTCGACCTTGTCGACGACCCAGCCGCGCTGGCCGCGGATGCGGCCGCCGCGCACGTAGAAGACCTGGACGGCGGCTTCGAGCGGGTCCTCGGCCAGGGCGATGACGTCGGCGTCGGTGCCCTCGCCGAGCACGACCGCCTGCTTCTCCAGGGCGCGCTGGAGCGCCTGGATGTCGTCGCGCAGCCGGGCGGCGCGTTCGTACTCCTGCTCGGCCGCGGCGTCGCGCATCTCCTTCTCCAGCCGCTTGATGAAGCGGCTGGTGTTGCCCGCCATGAAGTCGCAGAAGTCCTCGGCGAGCGCGCGGTGCTCCTCCGGGGTGACGCGCCCGACGCACGGCGCCGAGCACTTGTCGATGTAGCCGAGCAGGCAGGGCCGGCCGATCTGCCCGGCCCGCTTGAACACCCCGGCGCTGCACGTGCGCACCGGGAAGACCCGCAGGAGCAGGTCGACGGTCTCGCGGATGGCCCAGGCGTGGGAGTAGGGGCCGAAGTAGCGGGTGCCCTTGCGCTTGGCGCCGCGCATCACCTGGACGCGCGGGAAGTCCTCGCCCATGGTCACGGCGAGGTACGGGTAGGACTTGTCGTCGCGGTACTTGACGTTGAAGCGGGGGTCGAACTCCTTGATCCAGGAGTATTCGAGCTGCAGCGCCTCGACCTCGGTGCCGACGACGGTCCAGTCGACGTCGGCGGCCGTGGTCAGCATCGACTGGGTGCGCGGGTGCAGCGCCGAGAAGTCGGCGAAGTACGAGTTGAGCCGCTGCCGCAGGCTCTTGGCCTTGCCGACGTAGATCACCCGGCCGTGCGCGTCCCGGAACCGGTAGACCCCTGGGGACTCCGGGATGGACCCGGGCCGGGGCCGGAAGCTCAAGGGGGTGCCCGCTGATCTCGCCACGTTCACAGACTAACGGCCCCCACCGACAGGCCCGCCCTCGGTGGACGGGGCGGAGGGCATGGTCGTGGCCCCGCACAGGAACCTCGCGGGTGTGGCGTGGCCCGGCGAGGGACCTGTGCGGGGCCGTACGGAATGGCCTAGGCCAGGGTGATCTGGTCGCCCTCCACCTTGATCTGCTTCTCGGGAAGCGGCTGCTGGGCCGGTCCGTCGGCGACCGCGCCGTCCTGGATCTTGAACTTGCTGCCGTGACACGGGCAGTCGATCATTCCGTCGGCCACCTTGGCGACCAAGCATCCCTTGTGGGTGCAGACCGCGCTGAACGCCTTGAACTGCCCGGCCGCGGGCTGGACCACGACGATCTTCTGCTCCTTGAAGATCGTGCCGCCTCCCACCGGGATGTCGGCCGTCTTGGCCAGGGCGCCGCCCGCGGACGAGCCGGTGCTCTCGGCGCTCGGCGCGCCGGACCCGCTCGTGGGCTGTCCGGTGGACTCGGTGGCGGTGGTCGTACCGCTCTCACCGCCGCCACAGGCGGTCAACGCCAGCGAGAGGCCACCCACGCCCACGCCCGCGATCACCGCCCTGCGGCTCTGAAGGTCGTCTGCCATACGTCTCACCTAACCGCACCCAGGTGAGAAAAGCATGAAAGTTGAATCAGACGAGCATGATCTTGCCGCCGTCCACCTTGATCTTCTTCTCGGCGAGCGGCTGCTCGGCGGGCCCGTCGGCCACGGAGCCGTCGTCGATCTTGAACTTGCTGCCGTGGCAGGGACAGTTGATCGTGCCGTTCGAGACGCTGGCCACCGTGCACCCCGCATGGGTGCATACCGCCGTGAACGCCCTGAACTCCCCGTCCGCCGGCTGGGTGACGACGATCTTCTGGCTCTCGAAGACCTTGCCGCCGCCGGAGGGGATGTCGGAGGTGTCGGCGAGCGCCTTGCCCCCGCCCGAGGACTTCTTCTTAGGCGCCGCGGACGATTCCTCGGCCTGCGGTTCCTCGGCCGGAGACTCCTCTGCCGTGGGGCCCTCGGCCGTGGACTCCTCCGCGACGGGAGGGAGGCTGCCCTGGGTGGCGGGGTCGCCGTAGCTGGCGCAGGCGGTCAGGACCGCGGCCAGCCCGGCGCCTCCGGCTCCCAGCACAACCGCCCTGCGCGTCGTATCCGTCATGGTGCGTTCCTCCAGGTTCGGGTCTCATTCCGAGGTACGGCCGGCGCCCGCCGACCGGTTCAGCGTCGCGCACGCCGATCCGGAGAACCACGCACAATTACCGGTTCGCCACCGGCCCCGCCTGGCGTCACACGACGACGATGCCGTCGCCCTCCACCTTCACCTGGTACGCCGTGAGCGGGGCCGTGGCGGGGCCCTTGAGGCACTTTCCGCTGTCGGCGGCGAACTCGCTGCCGTGGCAGGGGCAGGTCATGACGGAGTCCCGCGGGGAGCCGACGGCGCAGCCGCGATGGGGGCAGACGGCGCTGAACGCCTTGAACACACCCTCCGCGGGCTGGGTGACCATGATCTTCCACTGCTCGACGAGGGTGCCGCCGCCCACCGGAACGTCGGCCGTCTTGGCGAGAACCTGGCCCTTGATGCTCTGGACGGGGGCGGTCTCCTGCCCTCCGGCGCCGCAGCCGGCGGCCGCCAGCCCGCACACGGCCGCGCCCGCGATCCCGAGCGCCTCCCGCCGCCCGACCGCCCGGCCGTTCGCGCGGCCGCCCTGGGCGTCCCCCGGCTCCGGCGTCTCCTCGATCGCGGGCATGGTGAAGCCCCGCTCCGAACCCCTCATGTGCTGCCGACCCTTCCGCGTCGCCGCTGACCCCCTGCAGGTCAGGCCCAAAAGACCGTTCCATCACTGTAGGGGTGATGACCTTCGATCCCGTCGGTGGGTGGCGGGTGATCGGTCGGCGGGCCGGGCGACCCTGCCGCCATGACCGCTATCACCGGTGCCGCTCCGCAGCCTGAACCCCCGGACACCGGCCCCGCGTTCCCTGGTGGGCACGCGCGGGCCGGCACTCCGGTGGGCGGTCGCGCCCTGCTAGAGCTGGAGGATCTTGCGCAGGAAGGTGCCGGTGTGGCTCTCCTCGACCAGGGCGATCTCCTCGGGCGTGCCCGCGGCGACGAGGGTGCCGCCCCGGGAGCCGCCCTCCGGCCCCATGTCGATGATCCAGTCGGCGGTCTTGATGACGTCGAGGTTGTGCTCGATGACGATCACCGTGTTGCCGCCGTCGACCAGCCGGCCGAGGACGCCGAGGAGCCGGCGGATGTCCTCGAAGTGCAGGCCCGTGGTCGGCTCGTCGAGGACGTAGATCGTCCGCCCGGTCTGGCGGCGCTGGAGCTCGGAGGCGAGCTTGACCCGCTGGGCCTCGCCGCCGGACAGCGTGGTGGCGGGCTGGCCGAGCCGGACGTAGCCGAGGCCGACGTCGTGCAGCGTCTGCAGGTGCCGCTTGATCGCCGGGATCGCGTCGAAGAAGGCCAGGGCCTCCTCGATCGGCATGTCGAGGACCTCGGAGATGGTCTTGCCCTTGTAGTGGACCTCCAGCGTCTCCCGGTTGTAGCGGGCGCCGTGGCAGACCTCGCAGGGGACGTAGACGTCGGGCAGGAAGTTCATCTCGATCTTGATGGTGCCGTCGCCGGCGCACGCCTCGCACCGGCCGCCCTTGACGTTGAAGCTGAAGCGCCCGGGCTGGTAGCCACGGACCTTCGCCTCGGTGGTGGCCGCGAACAGCTTGCGGACGTGGTCGAAGACGCCGGTGTAGGTGGCCGGGTTGGAGCGCGGGGTGCGCCCGATCGGCGACTGGTCGACGTGGACGACCTTGTCGACGTGGTCCATGCCGTTGATGCGGGAGTGGCGGCCGGGCACCGTGCGTGCGCCGTGCAGCTCCTTGGCCAGGGCGGCGTACAGGATGTCGTTGACCAGCGTCGACTTGCCCGACCCGGACACGCCGGTGACGGCGGTGAACAGGCCGAGGGGGAAGTCGATGTCGACGCCCTTGAGGTTGTGCTCGCGCGCGCCCTTGACCGTGATCTGCCGCTTGCGGTCGCGCTTGCGGCGCTGGGCCGGGATGGCGATGCTCCTGCGGCCGGACAGGTACTGGCCGGTCAGCGACTCCTCGCTGGCCAGCAGCTCCGGCACGGTGCCGGAGACGACGACCTGGCCGCCGTGCTCGCCCGCGCCGGGGCCGATGTCGACCACCCAGTCGGCGGCGGCGATGGTGTCCTCGTCATGCTCGACCACGATCAGGGTGTTCCCCATGTCGCGCAGCCGGATCAGCGTGTCGAGCAGGCGCATGTTGTCGCGCTGGTGCAGGCCGATCGAGGGCTCGTCCAGGACGTACAGGACGCCGACGAGGCCGGAGCCGATCTGCGTGGCCAGCCGGATGCGCTGCGCCTCGCCGCCCGCCAGGGTGGCGGCGGCGCGGTTCATGGTGAGGTAGTCGAGGCCGACGTCGAGCAGGAAGCCCAGGCGCGCGTTGATCTCCTTGACGACCCGCTCGGCGATCTGCATGTCGCGGTCGGACAGCGTGAGCTCCGACAGGAACGCCGCGCACTCGCCGATCGACATGGCCGACACCTCGGCGATCGAGCGGCCGGAGACGGTGACGGACAGCGAGACCGGCTTGAGCCTGGTGCCCTTGCAGGCGGGACAGGGGATCTCCCGCATGTAGCCCTCGAACCGCTCGCGGGTCGCGTCGCTCTCGGCCTCGGCGTGCCGGCGCTGCACCCACGGGATGACGCCCTCGTAGGTGGTGTAGTAGGAGCGCTGGCGGCCGTAGCGGTTGCTGTAGCGGACGTGGACCTGCTCGTCGTGGCCGGACAGCAGCGCCTTCTGCGCCTTCTTCGGCAGCTTCTCCCAGGGGGTGTCGAGCGTGAAGCCCATGGTGTGGCCGAGCGCCTCGACCAGCCGGACGAAGTATTCGCTGGTGTGACCGCCGGACCAGGGGTGCAGGGCGCCCTCGCGCAGCGTGCGCTCGGGGTCGGGGACGACCAGCTCGGGGTCGACCTCCATCTTGGTGCCGAGGCCGGTGCACTCGGGGCAGGCGCCGAACGGGGAGTTGAAGGAGAACGAGCGCGGCTCCAGCTCCTCGAACGACAGGTCGTCGTACGGGCAGTAGAGGTGCTCGGAGTAGAACCGCTCACGGCCGGGGTCGTCGTCGGGCAGGTCGACGAAGTCGAGGGTGATCGTGCCGCCGGACAACTGCAGGGCGGTCTCGACCGAGTCGGTGAGGCGGCGCCGCGCCGACTCCTTGACCGACAGGCGGTCGACGATGACCTCGATGTCGTGCTTCTCGTACTTCTTCAGCGTCGGCGGCTCCTCGAGGCGCACGACGGTGCCGTCGACGCGCGCCCGGGCGAAGCCCTTGGTCTGCAGCTCGCGGAACAGCTCGGTGTATTCGCCCTTGCGGCCGCGGATGACGGGGGCGAGCACCTGGAAGCGGGTGCCCTCCTCCAAATCCATGACCCGGTCGACGATCTGCTGCGGCATCTGCCGGGCGATCGGGCGGGAGCAGACCGGGCAGTGCGGCTTGCCGATGCGCGCCCACAGCAGCCGCAGGTAGTCGTAGACCTCGGTGATCGTGCCGACCGTGGAGCGGGGGTTCTTGCTGGTGGCCTTCTGGTCGATGGACACCGCCGGCGACAGACCCTCGATGAAGTCGACGTCGGGCTTGTCCATCTGGCCGAGGAACTGGCGGGCGTAGGCCGAGAGGGATTCGACGTAGCGCCGCTGGCCCTCGGCGAAGATCGTGTCGAAGGCCAGGCTCGACTTGCCCGAACCGGACAGGCCGGTGAAGACGATCAGAGAGTCTCGCGGCAGGTCGAGCGAGACGTCTTTGAGGTTGTGTTCGCGCGCACCACGCACGATGAGGCGGTCTGCCACGGCGATCCCGATGTCAAGAAGGCGGATAGGTCCACGGGGATGGTAGACGGGGGCACCGACAATTTCGGCGGGCCGTATGCCGCACCCCCGAAAATCCGTCCCTCTCAGAGTACGGCCTGCTCCCTCCTGGCAGGGGGCCTTCCCATGTCAACCCCATGACCCGCTCTTTCATGCCCGTCACCGGCCCTTGACCCGACAGATGCTGAAATATCTGACATGACGGTAGTTGTGACATTACGGGATGAGCTGGCCTCGGCGACCTCCGCCCTCCTGGACACCGCGGCGGCGCTGCGCGACGAGGACGTCGCCGCGCCCTCCCGCCTGCCGGGCTGGACCCGCGGCCACGTCCTCACCCATGTGGCCCGGAACGCCGACGGCCTGGTCAACCTCCTGACCTGGGCGTGGACGGGTGTGCGCGTCCCGCAGTACGCGAGCGCCGCCGCCCGCGACGCGGAGATCGAGGCCGGCGCCGGCCGCCCGGCGGCCGAGCAGCTCGCCGACCTGCGGGACAGCTCGGCGCGCCTGGACGAGCTCATCGCCGAGATGCCGGAGGAGGCGTGGCGGTCACCGGTGGAGGCGATGCGCCCGCCGCCGCACCCCGGCTGGTACGTCCTGGTCAGGCGGTTGCGCGAGCTCGGCATGCACCACGTGGACCTCGGAGCGGGGTACGGCCCCGCCGACTGGCCCGAGCGGTTCGTCCGGCGGGAGCTGCACGACTGCCTGACCTGCTGGCCGTACGGCAGGAGCGCGGTGGGCGGGATCCGCCTCCTGGACGTCCCGGAGGGCGGAGTCCTCCCGGCGGACTGGCGTGATCTCGGCACGGGACCGGTCGTGGAGGGCCGGCCGGCGGACATGCTGGCCTGGCTGACCGGCAGATCAGCGGGTGAGGGGGTTAGGGTGGTGCTGGAGGGGCAGTCGTCCGAGCCCGGCCCGGCGGGCCCGGAGCTTCCCGCGGCGCCGCCGTGGCTGACCATGCCCGCTCCGGCTGACCTGCCCGCGACGCCCCCGGAGGACTACCCATGACGTACACAGGCGACGTCCAGGTCGGCGGCCCGGCCGACGTGCGCGAGCTGCCCAAGCTGACGATCAGCAAGCTCGCCGTCGGACCGTACGACAACAACGCCTACCTCCTGCGCTGCAACGAGACCGGCGACGGGGTGCTCGTCGACGCGGCGGCGGAGGCCGACCGGCTGCTCGCGCTGATCGCCGACCAGCCGCTCAGCTCCATCGTCACCACCCACCAGCACGGCGACCACTGGCAGGCCCTGGAGCAGGTGGCCAAGGTGACGGGCGCGCAGACGATCGCCCATCCGCTCGACGCGCCCGCGCTGCCGGTGCCGGTGGGCCGCGAGGTGGAGCACGGCGACCGGATCACGGTCGGCGTGGTGACGCTGGAGGTGATCCACCTGCGCGGTCACACGCCGGGCTCGATCGCCCTGCTGTACGACGGCGGCGGCACGGACCAGCACCTGTTCACCGGCGACTGCCTGTTCCCGGGAGGCGTGGGCAACACGAAGAACGACCCCGAGCGCTTCGAACAGCTCTACACCGACGTGGTGGAGCGCATCTTCGACCGGCTGCCGGACGAGACGTGGGTCTACCCCGGCCACGGCAAGGACACGACGCTGGGCGCCGAGCGTCCGTCGCTGCCGGAGTGGAAGGCCCGCGGGTGGTGACCCACGGGCACTGATCGCGGCGGCCCGCCGCGTGGTGCGGTGATCGTGTGGTGCGATGATCGCGGTGGCCGGCCGCGTGGTCAGGTGGCCGGCCGCGTTGCCGGGAGGAGCCGGCCGCGTGGTCAGCGGCCGGTCAGCACCCGGGCGATGCGGTGCGCCGCCAGTCCCGGGTCGTCGGCCAGGCCGACGATCTCGCCCCACGACCACCGGTAGAACCAGCCGTCCGACAACGGCACGCAGTCGACGGTCTCGGCCAGCAGCGCCGTGTCGGGGTCGCTGACCCGCAGCGCCGGAGGGTGGGCGCGCAGCGTGACGTCCAGGCCACGCGCCTCCAGTTCCTGCGCCAGCTTGCCGAGGAAGTACGTACGGGTGTGCTCACGGGGCTGGTCCGGCATGGCGGCTCCATCCGTCGGGCGGCCCGGACGGGCGGTCGGCGTCAGTCGCCGATGCGCCCGGCTTCCTTGCGCTGCTCCCGCTTGTAGAACAGCACGCGCAGCGGGATCGCCGCGACGAGTGCGATCTGCATCGAGGCGCCGATCTTGATCGGCAGGTCGCCGCCCTCGGGCCAGGCCACCCAGAAGGCGAGGAAGGCCACGTTGACCATGATCCAGCCGAGGACGACGGCGGCGAGCTGACCCTTCGGCTTGGGGTACTCGATGCGGCTGACCATCAGCCAGGCCACCCCCAGCACCCCGAGCAGGGCCGGGAAGCTCGGCTCGAACAGCAGCACGATCGAGATCACCGTCATGGCGCCCATGGGGATGGGCAGGCCCATGAAGTCGCCGCTCTTGGTCTTCACGCAGGCGAATCTCGCCAGCCGTACGACGCCGGCGAGGAGCACCGCGCCGGCCGCGACCAGCACGGCGGGGAACGGGATGTCCTGGGTGAAGCCTCCCCAGATCACGATCATGAACGCGGGCGCGAACCCGAAGCTGATCACGTCGGCGAGGTTGTCCAGCTCGGCGCCCATCGCCGAGGCGCGGAAGCGCCGGGCGACGAGGCCGTCGAACAGGTCGCAGGTGGCGCCGATGAGCAGCAGCACCACCGCGGTCGCGAAGTAACTGGGCGCGGGCCTGAACCCGTCGCCCTCCTGCAGCGAGCGGATCGCCGAGGAGGCGAGGACGCAGACCGCGAGGAACCCGCAGAGCGCGTTGCCGAGGGAGAGCGAGTCGGCGGCGGAGAGCCGGAACGCCTTGCCGACCGGCCCCCGGGGCTGCTCCTCGTCCTCTTCGGCCTGCCAGCTTCCGGCGTCAGCCGTGGTCAATTCTGGTCACCCCCGCAACCGTCTTCTCGCCCACCGACACGGCGGGAGAGATCCCTTCGGGAAGGTAGATGTCCACCCGGGAGCCGAACCGGATGAGGCCGATGCGCTCGGCCTGCTCGACCTTGGCCCCCGCGCTCAGGTACGGCACGATCCTGCGCGCCACCGCGCCCGCGATCTGCACCATCTCGATGTCACCGAGCGCGGTCTCGAAATGCCACACCACGCGCTCGTTCTGGTCGCTGTCCTTGTTGAAAGCCGGCAGGAACCCACCCGCCACATGCTGCACGGAGGTGACATTTCCCGCAAGAGGCGCCCGGTTGACGTGCACGTTCAGCGGGCTCATGAAGATCGCGACGCGGGTGCGGCCGTCCGGCCACGGGTCGATGCTCTGCACCACGCCGTCGGCGGGCGAGAGGATGCGGCCGAACCCGGGGACGCGGTCGGGGTCACGGAAGAACCAGAGCATGCCCCCGGTCAGAGCGCTCAGCGGCACCGCCGCGAGCGCCCATCGACGGTCCCGGCGCGCGAGCAGCGCGGTCGCGGCGGCGGAGGCCACGGTCGGGAGGAGCCACGGGGACACCCCGCGTGCGAGCCGGACCCGGCTCGTCTTGGCAGAATCGTCTGACACGGACAACCTTTGGTGAATGACTGGACTGGGCGCTTTGCCGTGATGTTACAGAGTCAGCAACTATTACACGGCGCGACTACACAAGCAAAGCGCCTCGAAAGCCATTTAGCTAGCCCTGGTAGGACTGCTTTCCTCGCTGCGGCGGCTGTCGACACGGGCCTTGATCAGGGAGGCGACGGTGGTGATGACCATGGTGCCGCCGATGACCGTGAGGGACAGCCAGATGGGGATCTCGGGCGCCCAGGAAACCCCGCTGGCGTGCAGGGCCTCCGATATCAGCTTAACCCCGATGAACCCGAGGATGAACGCCAAACCGTAACTGATGTAAACAAGCCGCTGCAGCAGGCCGCCCAGCAGGAAGTACAGCTGACGCAGTCCCATCAGGGCGAACGCGTTGGCGGTGAAGACGATGAACGGGTCGGTGGTGAGCCCGAAGATCGCGGGAATCGAGTCGAGCGCGAACAGCAGATCGGTGGAGCCGATCGCGATCATCACGATGAGCATCGGGGTGACCATGCGCCGGCCGTCGATCTTGGCGGTGATCTTCGAGCCGACGTACCCCTCGGTGGTGGGGAACGCCCGGCGCACCCACCGGAGGAGGATGTTCTCGTTGAAGTCCTCGTCCTCGTCCTTGAGGTGGTCGCGCACGATGGTGAAGGCGGTGTAGAGGAGGAACGCGCCGAACACGTAGAACAGCCAGCTGAACCGCTCCAGGGCGGCGGCGCCGAGCGCGATGAAGATACCGCGCATCACCAGCGCCAGCACGATGCCGACGAGCAGCACCTTGTGCTGGTAGGCCCGGGGCACGGCGAACCTGCTCATGATGATGAAGAAGATGAACAGGTTGTCGACGCTCAGGCTGTACTCGGTGATGTATCCGGCGAAGAACTCACCCGCCTTGCCGGGGCCCATGGTGACCCACAGCAGGCCGCCGAAGAGCACGGCGAGGGCGACGTAGAACGTGACCCAGTAGCCGGCTTGGCGCATCGAGAACTCGCGCGCCTCACCGCGGTCGACGATCCACAGGTCCACTGCCAGGACCACCAGAAGACCGCCGATGACGGCGAGATAAGCCCACAAGGGTACGGTCACGTCACTTCCTCCGGCATGCACGAACTGACTGCCGGAGGTCTCTCCCGCCCGCCGTGATCGGCGGACCGGCAGCCCCGGGGGCCCCGTGGAGCGGGGCTACACCGTGATGACGAGGCTGCCGCGAAGGGATACTCCCCTCCCTAACGCACGCAGTATACGAGAACGCGTAAGGTCCGCCTAATCATCCCCCCGCTGTAGCGGCCCGGTATACGAACAGAACACTGTCCATCGCGTCATCCTCGCCGGGCAGCTCGGCGCCGCGCCGGGCGGCGGCCCGCGCCATGCGCGCGGCCTCGGCGGGATCCTCCGCCAGCTCC